>CAUJGI010000671.1 GCA_963169155.1 Chloroflexota bacterium | reverse complement strand
GACCGATACTTTTGCTCCGCTGGAAAACAGTCCAGCGATTGATGCGGGGAGCAATGCCAACTGTTTAGCCACCGACCAAAGGGGCATTTCACGACCTATCGATGGAGATGGTGACGGAACGGCCGTTTGCGACATCGGCGCAGTTGAAGTTGAGATCGTTACTGAAACCATGCAATATCTCTATCTGCCTATTATCGTAAAACCATAAAACAAACGCGCCCGTTGCTAGGCGCGTTTCCCTTCTTTTTTCAATTTTCAGGGGGTGGCGATGGTTAAACGGCCGTTTCCATCCCCACCTCTTCCTTCAACCGCGTCAAGTCAATCACAATCTCCGACTCCGTGCCCTCAATCGTGCGTTTGATCGGATACGGCAGTTGGTCGAACAAATACCAGATTGGATCATTGTCATTCTGAATCAGCCCGACCACTGACTCGGCACCGGCAATTTGGGCCAACTCCAGCACCATCGTCAGCAGCCGCTTGCCAATGCCCTGCCCCTGCCGGTCATCACGCACCGACATGGCCACTTCAGCCACGCTGTCAGACATCCATACGATGCGGGCAACACCCACGGCAACCTCACCTTCACCTGGTACTGCGGAAAAGGCAATCAGGCCCAGCTGCTCGTCGGGCACGGCCGTTGCTATCCGCCGCGCCTCAGCCCAGACCTGTGCTGGAGGCACATTGTCGGCTGGTTGGTGAAAACGCCGATAGCGGCTCACCGGTCCCATATGCTCAAACAGATCAACCAGGTGCGGCGCGTCCTTCTGGCGCAGTAAACGCACCCAGACCGACTGTCCGTCCTTCGCTAAAAACCGTTTGTCAAGTTGCTTAGCTCCCATAAAAATAAATCACCTCCGTATAACGCAGCGCGTTATAAAGAAGGTAGGTTATCATATAAACAAAGCAAAATCAATAAGCACAATGTAAGAATTTAAACGGCCGTTCTAGTCAAATCGCCCTAATCCCTAAAATCGAAGCCCGTTTCATCTCAATTTTGGCCTCCCTGCAACCTTTGCCAACCCCTTGCGTATAAACCAGTGTACTGCCGCCCACCAGGTGGTTGTTTACCTGTGGTACACAAACAAATGAACCAGGACGAACCCTTCGTCATCTAAATTTTGCAAGGAAGGTATACGCGATAATGAGCCCGAAAAAGCAAACTGACAAATATCAGGACCTCAAAACATCCCTGGAAACACTCCCCCACATTAGTTCCGCCCAGGTCGAACACTGGATTCACATGCAGCAAGTAATCGACCAGACGCGCGATTATCTCATTCGCGCCGTGCCCCAGGCCCAACAAAGTATCGATGAAGCCCAGAAAATTCTGGCCCAGCGTACCTACACCCTCGTCTTTTTTGGCGGCACGGGTGTGGGCAAAAGCACCCTCATCAACGGCCTGCTGGGGCGAAACTTGCTGCCCACCGGAGCGGTAACGGCCGTTACCGGCACCATCGTCTACATCGAACAAGCCCAGGAAGGTGAAGCTGAATCCCTTGTGCTCACCTACTGGACCCAGGCTGAATTTGCCCAGCGCGTGCGCCGCCTGTGCCAGCTGGGCGAGCTTGTGGGCTTCGACATCATCAACGACGGCGCGCGCGAGCAGGCCCGTGAAGCCATCCAGAAAATCATGGCCGACGGCGTCGACAACGCCAAAACCGAGCGTGACGAATACCTGGAAATCCTTATCGACTGCATCGACTCCTACGAGCACAACAAAGCGCTCTACACCGACGGCCCGCCCGCCCCGCGCAGCCTGGCCCTGGACAACGCCGACTCCCTGCGCCACCTGCGCGAAGACGGCTTCAAAGGCAGCCAGCAGCGCCAGATCCGGCTCATCAAGTCCGCTACTTTCAAAATTCAGCCGCGCGCCGGGCAGGAAAACCTGCTGATGAACGGCTACCTGCGCATCGTGGATGTGCCCGGTTTGGGCGCGGGCATGAAGCTGCACGAAGCCATCACCCTCGAAGAGATGAAGCGCGAAGACGCCATGATCGTTCTCGTCACCGACGCGGGACGCCAGCGTGTGGACGAGCTGAAATCGCTTTCGGCGGTGAACTGGATTAAAGAAAATCGCCTCTTCGGCCTGAGCGGCGGCGATTTGGACGAAGCGGCCAGCAAAATCTTCCTGGCCGTCAACGGTGGCAACATCCGCCAGGCGTTCGACCGCCTCAACTCCGGCCTGCCGGAAGCGGAGCTGGAAGTAAAAGAGGTGACCCGCTACATCGCCCCCAACTACTGGGAGCGGTACCGGGATCGCGGCCACAACCGCCCCTACTTCCTGGTGATGGCCCCGCCTGCCCTCTACGTGCAGGACCCGGACAACGCGCCTGACGAATTCGCCAGCGAAACCGAGCGTATCCTGAAAGTATTCCGTGACCAGCTGGGCCAGGTCAACGCCACCGATCCGCTGGACCCGGAAACGGCCGCTGCCCTCCTCAAGCTCAGCGAAATACCGCTGCTGCGCGAGAAACTGATCACCTTCATCAAAACCGAGCGCGTGCGCAGCCAGCTGCGGGAAGCGGCCACCCGCATCCGCAACAGTTTGCAGGCGCTGCGCTTCTACTATGAAAAACAGCTGGCCCATCGCGGTGTACACCCGCCCTTTGCCAACAGTTGGGAGCAGCTGCAAGAGCGCCGCTTCGAAAACGTCATCGTTCGCCAGCAAAAAGAGCTGCCGCGCGCCTTTCACAATGCCCTGCTGGAGCTGAATAACCGCACCAACAGCGACGGCCGTTTCCGCAACATACTCCGCCCCACCCTCAACGGCATCAAGGGCATGGTTCAGGATGCGGTACAGCGTGAAGTGGAAACGCTGCTAGAAAATTACGGCACCGAATATTGGGACGACCGCGACGTGACCTACGACAACCTCATCTGGGGCACCAGCGGCATCGAAATTCCGATCAAGCGCATCCTGTTCCAGGTGGAGCTGATCTTACAAGATTCCGTGGCCAAGTTCATGCCCGAAGCCGCTGAAGTGATTACGGCCGAATTGGAACGCACCCTGGAAGCCCACGAAATCCTCAGCCGCCTGCGCCGTGCCGCCTACGAGCAGGAGTACAGCTACGCCATCCCCGGCGAAACGGCCGATGGCCTGACCCTGGACGAAGCGTTTAACGTCCTGGTGGAGCGGGTGGAGCGCAACTTCCGCCACGTCTGCCAGCAGGCAACCATGTACGAGCTGATGAAGCCAGAACGCTCCGTACATTCCCGGCTGGATGCGGGCGAACGGGAGCTGTCGCTGAACACCAATGAGCGGCTGCTGGACGTGGCTCTCAACGGCGTCGAATCGGTCCGTCGCGAGATGGCCGCCAGTATGCCGCCAGCCAGCAACAATCAGGCTGCCGCCGCTGCTGCCGTTCCCGCCGCCGTCGCCACAGAGCCGGAATTCACCATCTCAATTCTGGATGAACCAGTTCAGCCGGCCACGGACATTGAAATCAGCTTTGTGGGCGAAACTGAAGCCAAACGGCCGCAACCCGACCTGGAAACCAGCTACGCCGACAAGCTAGACAACGTCGCTGTGAAGGTCAACCGCATCTTTGGCGAGATCCTCAACGATCTGTTCAACGACAATGACCTGCTGCCCCGGCTGCGCCGCCTCTTCTGGCTGGAAGCAACCAAGGCGGAGCGGGACTTCAACACCCACATCGTCAAGCCGATGCTGAAGCAGCACGACCGCAACCTGCAAAAACCGGAACTGCGCGAAGCGATGGAAATGGACCTGGAAAACGTGTCCGACCTGGAAGAGCTGATGCGCGTCTGGGACGGGCTGCACAAGCTGGAAACCAGCCTGGCTATATAAAAAACTCCCCCTCCCTAGCCCTCCCCCGTTGGGGGAGGGAACCTGATCCCCTCTCCCTTCGGGAGGGGGCTAGGGGGAGGGTAAAAACCTGTAACTTCTGTAGGAACGTCTCATGACAGACCTTTCAACAACACCTTTGCTCAAAAAGCTGGATGATGCCCATCTCCCCGTTTTTGCGGTGCGCCTGGCGGATTGGCTAATTGCCGACCTGAATAAAAGCCAGGAAAGCGTGCCCGATTTTACTGAATCGCGGGCCAGGGCACTGCTGCGTGCAGCGGCCGTGGTGGATGATCCGACCCTGAACGATTTTATGCGGCTGGTGGATGGCGGCGGTACGGCCGTTCGCCTAGCTCTCTATGATTTGTTGCATGATTCTGGCCTGGCTGAAGTTGAAGTAGTTGCTGCTCTCGTTACTACCAGCGCCGCCATCTCCCATCTCCAATCTCCAGTCTCCTGGCTTT
>CAUJGI010000670.1 GCA_963169155.1 Chloroflexota bacterium | reverse complement strand
GGATTATCGGCGGCGGGGATTGGTGCGTGAACAGTTTACGGCCGTTCACGCCAAAAGCGCCGCCCGTGGTGAATTGGTGCAGGCCATCACCGGCATTCCCTGGTATTACCGTCTGTTTGGCTACGGCATGGCCCTGGACCTGGGCGGTGGCCGCGACTTTTTGTGGGACCGCCCCGGCAACGACAAGCCAGTAGAAGAAGAACCCTACCAGGTGCGCCCGGCCGTGGAAGCAGACTGGCCGCTGCTGCAAACCTTGTACAAAACACACAACCGGGGCAGCCTGCTCGCCCGCGCCCGTGATGAAGCCACCTGGCGCTACGAGCTCACCATTCCCCACCCGGATTCGATTTTTTCGCGCAGCTTTTATGTGGTGGAAACGGCCGCTTCGCCGCCCCACCCTGTGGCCTATGTGGAATACAAGCAGTTCGGCAAAAGCTACTACGTGCGCGAACTGGGTGTAACACCCGGCCATTCCTGGCGCGCCGTGGGGCTGTTCCTGATGCGCTATTTCAAGAAGCTGGCCGATGAGCTGAAGGAAAAAGAGGACAAACCGCTGCGCGGCGTCTTCTTGGGGCTGGGGCAGGGGCATCCCGTGTATGAAGCATTAGGCAGCCAGCTAGAGGGGCAGAGACCGCCGTATGCCTGGTACATTCGCGTGCCCGATCTGCCCGCCTTTTTGCGCCACATCGCCCCCGCCCTGGAACAACGACTGGCGGACAGCGTGTTGGCCGGACACAGCGGCACAACCCGGGTCAACCTCTACCAGCAGCAGTTCACCCTGGTTTTTGAAAATGGTCAGCTAAAAGAGATGGGCACTTACCAGCCCAAAGTGGTGGAAGATGGCGATATTCACTTCCCGGGCAGCACCATTTTACAGCTCATCTTTGGTCATGCCTCATTGGATGCGCTCAACGCTATTCATCCCGACTGCTTTACACGGGACACAGAAACGGCCGTTTTATTCAACATCTTATTCCCGAAACGGCCGTCCTGGGTGGTGCCGCTGGCATAAGTTACTCAAAAAACCACGTTAGCGGACAACAATCAGATCGTCGGTCACAAACTGGCGAGAATTGCCCGTTTCCGGGCCGCCCACCACCTGGCTGACAGTGGCACGAACGACCATGCCCTGCACAAAGTTAGCCACGCCCACTGCCTCGTCGTCGTCATACAAAATATCCGGCAGCGCCTGGGCGCGCACCCGGTAAGTGCGCCCAGACGGGATGCGCAGAACAAACTCCGGCGCGGATTGCGGCGTCAGGTTCATGCTGGCAATAGTCGCCTCGACCACAAAATCCCCTTCAGGAATGGTTTCTGGATTCAGCGGCAGGCCGGTTGCTTCATCAACGGTGTACTCTTCCTCGGCCGAACTACCGTTGCCACCCCCGCAGGCAGTTAATAAAACCAGCATCATCAGGAGTAAAAACATGCGCCACGTTTTCATAGTTGTACCTCCATGGTAACTAAAAATCTGTTACCATAGTTTATCAGGGCACCCTGACGCCCATCAGTGATGAAATTCCGAATAAAGCAGGCAACTCCTCATTAGCAAAAAATAGTGGCACCATGACTCAACAATTTACAAATCCAATCGAGCCATTCCTGGCGTACCAAAACGTGCTGATTCTCGACGGTGGGCTGGCAACAGAGTTAGAAACCCGACGCCACAATCTGAACGATACACTCTGGTCGGCTAAAATTTTGCTGGAGCAGCCGGAAGCAATTCGCCAGGTGCACAGCGACTACCTGTGGGCCGGGGCGGACTGCATCATTAGCGCCAGCTACCAGGCCAGCTTGCCCGGCCTGATGGCGCGTGGCCTCAGCGAAGGTGAAGCAGCCAACCTGATTCGTTTTGCGGTGCAGCTGGCCATTGACGCGCGAGACCAGTTTTGGGCGGTGATGGCAAATAGGAGAGGAAGGTTACGGCCGTTGGTCGCCGCCAGTGTCGGGCCATACGGAGCGTACCTGGCCAATGGCTCTGAGTACACCGGAATTTACGATTTAGACGAGGCGGGTCTGCTGGCGTGGCACCAACCGCGCTGGGGAATTTTGGCCCACAGCGGGGCCGATTTGCTGGCTTGCGAAACGATCCCCTCCATTGCCGAGGCCAAAGCGCTGCGCCAGCTGCTGCTGGCTACCCCCACCATGCCTGCCTGGGTGAGCTTTGCCTGCCAGGACGGCCGTCACATCAGTGACGGCACGCCGCTGGCCGAATGTGTGCAGCTGCTCAACGACGTGCCCAACCTGGTGGCCGTGGGCATCAACTGCACCCCGCCCCGCTTTTTGCCGGAATTGATTACGGCCGTGCAGGCCCATACCGATAAGCTCGTCATCGTCTACCCGAACTCTGGTGAGGAATACGACCCGGCAAGCCGGACCTGGCTGGGCCAGGCCAACCCGGCCGAATTTGGCACCATCAGCCGCGAATGGCGCAAGATGGGGGCGCTGCTGGTTGGCGGCTGCTGCCGCACCGGCCCGGAGCACATCCGCCAAATCCGCGACCGGACGAGGCCGGTGGGCGGAGAAGGGGAGCGGTAATCGGTAATCAGTTATTGGTAAACGGTTATCAGTTGTGAGGCGAGTGAAGCGAAATCAGATGTGCTGTCCGGCAAGAACAGCAACGGCCGTTGCTGCTCAAGGAAATTGCCGTCAAACACTTAAACCGCAACTTCCTTGAGCATTAGCCTGATCACGCGGCTCTTAATTCCGCATGATCAGTGGTAGATGAACCAAATCACCGACAAATGTTGAAAGAACGGCCGTATTATTTTCCAATACCAGTTCCGATGTTGCTGAATCTATCATAACTTGTGCCTCAAGAATTGTTCGCAATGGTGCCGAAGCTTTAACGGTTGTGGTCACAAGAATCGAAGAATTAGCCGATTCAGCCAACAAATCGCCAATTTCCCAGGTCAGGACATTACCATTCACGGCCGGGAGCAAAGAGGCCGTTACATAGCTAACGTCGGCAGGCAGGGTCAAGGTAATTGTATTTGCTTGAGCATCAAGGTTGGTGTTGTTGCCAAAGCGAACTTCATAAGTTAACTGCTCTCCTGGAAATGCGGCCATATTTCCCCGTAAGTCTACCCAAACATTGGGATGCGCCGAGCTGAGCGTCACTTCATCTACATAGAAAGAATCGGCAGACGTTTGATTGCGCATTGTAATAGTAATCGTTTTACCTAGCCAGGGACTCATATCAATCCAGCTTTGTTGCCATTTAGAGATTGTAGGAAATGTGAATGTTGTCAATGATGATCCCTCTAAAACAGTCACAATAATATATTCCTCACCAAATTTGGCACGATGCAGAAAAGAAAGCGTTGGATTTAACATGTCACTTGGAATAGTAACCATTTGGGAGATTGCTCGATATGTAGCATCAAATGGGACAGACAGCATTCCCGAATGATAAGCAGCAGTCGAAGCCGCAGAATTCGCCGCATTAACGCCCCAAGCCAATGACAAATCGTTGCTTTCAAAGCCCCAATCAGTGATTAGATTATCCGCTGCCGGTAAGTAAATATCCGTCTTAACTAAAGAATTATATCCTATAGTATGAGTTGTATCTGGCAGGGACAAAAAGCCACTACTCGACCATCCAACAGTCGATTGAACAGGTTCAGGAAAATAAAATGTCTGCTCATTGAGTTCCGGATTAAAAGTTTGATACAACAAGTTTTCAGCCGCAATATCCACATTCTCCAGGTAATTACCTCGAACATCCTGTGTTGTCGTGTTCAAGCGCCATTCATAAACCAATGTTCTAACTTGAGGCTGAGAAGGCCACGGTTCATAGTTAAGAGCATGATCATTGGCTCGCCCACGGTATTCAAACCACCCAAACCGAGTATCGTCAACATACAACGGAGAATAAGTATGGCAGTAAGCTAATTCTAGAGAAAAGTTATGGAAAAAGGTCCACTCTTCATCAGTTTCATGTCTATATTCAACCTCAACCTCATAACCTTTAGAGCCACCTGCATCGTATACATCCCAGCAGATTGCAGAATTAACAGTATTATCCTTGTCATTTTGCTGTAGAAATAAAGGAGCCTCAGCTATCCAACTTGTGGGATGCACTGCATCGGAAGTTTGCCAGTCTGGATTCCAATCTGTCGTATTGCTGTAACTAAATTTGTGAGCGGTTGAGGAATAATCACTTATATAAGATGCAAATGCCTGTGTCCAGTACCAGTTCCCCTGATATTGAGTAAATGAAATCTCGGTTAAGGCAATCCCATATCCCCCAAACCAGCTTCTGGCCCAGGCGTCTACCTGACCGGCAGGATTATAGCGCACATGCTGGTTGCTCCCGTCTACATTCATAAGCCATAAATCTTGCCAGCCATCACCATCGCCATCTGCAT
>CAUJGI010000669.1 GCA_963169155.1 Chloroflexota bacterium | reverse complement strand
TGAGGCACGTGCAGACAACGGCCGTTCGCGCCTACACCACCGCCAACGGACTGCGCAAAGGGCCGGTACACGTGAACTTTCCCTTTCGCACACCGCTGGAACCGGAGGCAAGTGAAAAGTGGCAAGTGGCAAGTGAAAAGTCGATCACAATTCACAATTTTGAACGCGGCACGCTCCTGCCCACAGACGAGCAGATGGAGTGGTTAACGGCCGTTCTCACCCAACACCACCACGGACTCAACATCTGCGGGCCGCACTGCCCCGGCGGCGACTTCCCGGCCGCGGTGGTGGCCCTGGCCCGGCAAACCGTCTTCCCCCTTCTGGCCGATCCGCTTTCGGGACTGCGATTTTTTAACCGCAGAGGGCGCGGAGAGCGCGGAGATTTTGAAGAAGCAGAGCAAAAATCTGTGCCATCTGTGAAATCTGTGGATGATCTCCCCATCAGCGGCTACGAAACATTTTTGCAGCAAGAAACTGGCTGGCCAGAACCAGAGGTGATTGTACGGTTTGGGCAGGTGCCCACCAGCAAATGGCTCAACGCCTACCTGGACAAAATCAACCCAGTCGTCCGGCTGCACATCCGCGAAAGTGGCGTTTGGGCCGACGACAGCCAGCGCACCACCCACTTCTGGCAGCTGAATGAAACGGCCGTTTGCCAAACCCTCGCCACCCGCCTGCAAAACCACCAGCCAGACCCCACCTGGCCGCAAACTATCCACACCACCGAACAAACCACCTGGGCAGCGCTGCAAACCCGGCTCCGCCAGCACTGGTTCGACGGCGCGGCCATCGCCACGCTGCTGGAAATATTGCCCGAAGACGCCAACCTGCTCATCGGCAACAGCCTGTCGGTGCGCCATCTGGACCAATACGGCCGTTCCCAACCCAAAACGCTGCACATCTTCGGCAACCGGGGCGCGTCCGGGATCGACGGCAACATCAGCACCGGGCTGGGTGTGGCCCAGGCCACCCAGCGCCCCACCTTCATCGTCGTGGGGGACGTGACCGCATTGCACGATCTGAACAGCCTGCTGCTGGCCAGCCAGACGCCCCACGCCGCAATCGTCGTCATCAACAACAACGGCGGCGGCATCTTCCGGCGGCTGCCCATCAGCCAACACGAACCGCCCTTCACCGACCGCTTCCTGACGCCACACGGCCGGTCCTTCGAACACGCTGCGGCCATGTTTGGCCTGGATTACCGCCGCGCCGACAGTCGGGAGCAGTTTGAGCAGGCGGTAGCAACGGCTGTCGCCACCCCCGGTCCGCGCCTCATCGAGCTTATTACCGACGGCGATCAGGACGAGCAAATTCGCAAGGCAATCAATACGGCCGTTCGAGACGCGTAACCAGCGTTGCGCTTAAAACTGAGATGAGAAATTAGTCGCTGGCACACCGGGCTGCGAGATATGCTGCTAAAATCAAGCTGTTTTGAGTTGGGGAGAGTTTAGCCACGGGGACGGGTTGCCACTTGCCCACCAGCAGAAACGCCCCACGTTGTAGGTAACACCAAGCAGAAGGAAAAAAATCATGACCAAACCAACACCTCCCCTCGTTTCAGGGGCTTTACCTGTTTTGGGACATGCCGCCGAGTTTCAGCGCAATCGTCCCGGATTAATTCGCCGTGGCTTTGAGGAGCACGGCGGTGTGTTTGCCATCAAGCTGGCCAATCAAAACGTCGCCGTGGTCATTGGCCCGGAACATCAAAAGACGTTTTTTATGGAAACCGACGGCCGTCTCAACATTCAGGAGCCGTACCAGTTTCTCCGCGCCATGTTTGGCGAAGTGCTCTTCCTGGCCCCCCACGACGAATATTTGCGGCAACGGCCGTTGGTCCAGGAGCTGTTCAAGCGCGAAAAAATGCTGCACTATGTGGACGTGATGCAGGAAGTGGTTCAGGAATGGCTCGATGGCCTGGGCGACAGCGGCGAAATGGAGCTGACCAGCGAAATCATCACCCTGGTGCAGGAGGTAGCGGGCTACTGCTTCCTCGGCCCAGAAGTGCATCAGGCGATTGGCCGCGAGTTTTGGGACCTGTACACCGACCTGAGCAAGGCGCTAGATCCCCTGCTGCCGCCCGATCTGCCCCTGCCCAAATTCAAAAAGCGCGACAAAGCGAAGGCGCGCATGACGGAAATTTTACGCCCCATCATCGCCGAACGGCGCGCCCATCCAGACAAATACAACGACTTCCTGCAAGACATCATCATGAAAGAGGACAAAGCGGGCGAGCCGGTGGATGAGGAGCTGGTGCGCAATCTGCTGCTGGGGCTGATGTTTGCCGGGCACGAAACCACTGCCGGGCAGGCCGCCTGGACCATCATCCTGCTGCTGCAGCACCCCCACTATCTGGAGCGCGTGCTGGACGAATTGGAAGAAGTTGCCCCGGCGGGTGTGCACATCGATCCCAAACGAATGGTGCAGCTTGACCACATCGAATGGGCCGTGCGGGAAGTGGAACGGTTACGGCCGTCTGCCGAAATGCTCATGCGCGTGGCCAAAGAAGAGATCGAGTTTGGCGACTACCTCGTCCCGGCGGGCTGGCTGGTGCAGGTGGCCCAGGAAATCGGCCACAAGCTGCCCGCCTACTTCGACCAACCGGAACAGTTCGACCCGCTGCGCTTCGCCCCCGACCGCGCTGAAGACAAGCAGCACCGCTTTGGTCTGTTTGGTTTTGGCGGCGGTACGCACAAATGCACCGGCATGAACTTCGCCAACAACGAGATGACCATCATCACCGCCCTGCTCTTCCGCGAATTTGAGCTGGAACTGGTGACCCAAAAGCCGCAGATCGAGCGCGGTCTGGGTGCCAGCCGCCCCTCAGAGACAGTCATCCGCTACCGGCGGCGCACCGTGGCAGCGGCCGACGGCACACTGTTGGAAACCAGCCTGAAGACCTAACAGGTTTTCGAGGCGCATTTAAACCTGTCAGGTCTGAAAGGAAGTTGACATGAACAAACCACTCAAATCATTAGTTTTGGCCGGTACGGCCGTTACCGCAGGCATCTACCTCTGGAAACAGCGGCAAGACAAGCCGGCAACAAACGGACGTACCTTCCTGGAGCAGAACGGCCCGTGGGACATCGGCACCGGGTCGGCCCGCTCCGAAGGGCAGGGCTCCGGCTTTGCCAGCCCGCTGGC
>CAUJGI010000668.1 GCA_963169155.1 Chloroflexota bacterium | reverse complement strand
AGTTTTCGCCTGAATTCCTGGCCGGGTGCACCCTGGTCACCAGCACAGAACCGTGCGCCATGTGCGCCGGGGCGATCTACTGGTCCGGCATCAGCCGCGTTGTGTTTGGCTGCTCTGCCACCACCTTAGGCGCAATTGCTGGAGATGATTTTCTCATCCCCTGCACCGAGATTTTTGCGCGCGGTACGCGCCCGGTTACCGAGATTGGTCAGCTGCTTGAGGAGGAAGGAAAGGCCGTACACCATCTATATTGGCCAAAGGTTTTGGGTGGGTAACGGCCGTTGCGCACACCCCCACGCAAGTCTACAATCAGCGGCTTATTTCGTAGTGAAAGGACCTTCTTTTGGCAGACAACGAAAAACGCCGCAATACCATCGGGTATTACCTACTGTTCATCAGCCTGGGCTTTAGCCTGGGCATTACCGGCCCCGCCCTGCCCTCGCTGGCCGCCCAAACGGGCAGCACGCTGGGGGCCATCGGGGCTATCTTTCTGGTTGGGGCGACGGGGGGCATGTTGGGAACGGCCGTCAGCGGCCGTCTCTTCGATCGCATCAAAAACGGCCATCGCCTGCTGGGATTGGCGCAACTGGTCAGCGCGACGCTGCTGGCGCTGATTCCCCTGGCCAACAGCCTGCCCCTGCTGCTGGTCATCTTTTTCATCAACGGCCTGCCCGGCGGCATCATTAACACCGGGGCCAACACGCTGCTCATGTGGACCCACGGCAAAAAAGCGGGACCGTACGTCAACGGGCTGCACTTTGCCTTTGGCCTGGGCGCTTTTTTGGCCCCGACGGTTTTTGCCCAGGTGCTCAACCTGGGCGGCACCTACCAGCAAGCGTACTGGGCCTTAGCCGGGTTGGCTCTGCCCGTGAGCCTCTTCCTGCTGCTGCTGCCTGGCAGCCCCGAACTGCGCGACGAAAGCGCAGAAAACGAGCAGCCCCGGACCAATCTGCGCCAAATCCTGCCCACGGTGGTCATTGCCATGCTGTTCCTCTTCTTCTACGTCGGGTCAGAAATCACCTACGGCAACTGGATTTACACTTATGCCCTCACCCTCGACCTGGCCGACGCCACCCGCGCCGCCTACCTGACCTCCGGTTTCTGGCTCGCCTTCACCATTGGCCGGGCCATCTCCATTCCGGTGGCAGCCCGTTTTAAACCAGCCCAAATCCTGGCCGTGGCCTTTGTGGGCGGGCTGGGTGCGCTGGCCCTGGCCATCAGTGCGCCAGGTTCCCTGACCGTGCTGTGGATTGCTACCGTGGCGACAGGCTTTTTTATGGCCCCGGTTTGGGCCACCGGCTACAACCTGGTGGGACAGTCGATCAAATTGACCGCGACCGTCAGCAGCATCATCATTCTGGGCGACAGTTTTGGCGGGGTGGTCCTGCCTTGGGTAACGGGGCAGGCAATTGAGCGGTTTGGGGCTCGCACCATGCCTTGGCTGGTCATCGGCAGCTATGCCATCAACGGGCTTATCTTTGTCATCATGCTGGCGCAAAGCCGGGCCACACCGCAAGTTGCTCTCGCCGGAGAGTAATCCACATTTTCCAAATCAGGACGCAGATGATGCAGATTAAATCCGATCCACGCAACTCTGCGTCCTGTTTCATCTCCGAATCCTGACGACAAAAAGCCTGAGTCTGAGGTGGAACGGACGTTGCCTCAAATGCGCTTTCAGGCACCCATGTGCTTGAGTGAATAGGTGAAAATTATTACCCTGGTGAAGGTGTCATGAACAGTCAAAGTAGGAGGTTTTCTGATGCCTTCGTTAGAGTTTTTAGTCTTACCCGGTTTTTTACTTCTGGGAGTCCTTTGTCTGAGCGTTCCCCTCATTTTCTCGCTTCTGGCAATTTATCTCATCGAAAAACAGTACCGCAGCAAAATACATCATCTGGCCCTGGCCGAAGGCTGGCAGTACGTTGGGGGAGTTGCCGGGCACCTGTCTGGCCGAGATATCGCCGGGGACGAATGGAGCCTGAACCGTACCAACGTAGAGTCGGCCAACTATATCTGGCAGATTCCTCTCCACACACAAAACGCCCGGTTGGGAATTTCGGCACGGCAGTTTGGGATGCGGCACGGCACGCTGTTTACCGGCATGTCGCCCTACCCCATGGGCTCACCCGACTTCCAGCGCCGCTACTTCACCGCCGCTAACGACAGAGCGATGCTGGAACAACTGCTGACCCCGGAAATTGTGCAGATGCTGCTGGACTGGCCTAATCAATCGTTACAGCCGCGCCAGCTGCGCATCTCGGTGAAAAACGGCCGTTTGCGCATCAGCACCCGTATCAACCACAGACCAGAAGATATTTCCCGGCTCATCCGCCTGGGCCTGGCCATCAAACAGGCGCTGGTGGCCCCGCTGTCCATTTCCTTTGCTTAGCGCGATTGGAAATCGCAGCTACTCAAAACGGGCAAAGGGATGGCTTACGGCCGTTCTCGCTTGAGCAGCACATTAACCGAGCGCGCCGTGGCCAATTTAGCACCATCACCCCGTAAAACGTCGGCGACGAAGGTGAGTTCACGGCCGTTTTGTCCTGCAAAAGCCGCCACGACGGTAATTTCCGCCACGCTGGCCGGGATGGGCCGCAGGTAGGTCACTTCCATCGTCTTGGTCACGTTGGGTGCCGCCACCATAAAGCTCAACGGCCCGATGGCATTGTCGATGGCGGCGGCAATCATGCCGCCCTGCATGGTGCCCATCGGGTTTTGGTAGCGTGCCTGCACGGGGAAGCGCACCATCAGCGTTTTGGCGGCCATGTCCAGGTCCACAAATTCACCGGCCATGTCGGCAAAAATAGGGGGCGGCAGTTGGAGTTGGCCGTTGGCCATCAGCTGGGTCATGCGCTCAATAAATTCTGGGGGGAATGAAGAAAAATCCATGAAGGCTCCT
>CAUJGI010000667.1 GCA_963169155.1 Chloroflexota bacterium | reverse complement strand
GCTCGCCGCGCTCCAGCGTCTCGGTAATCGCTTTTTCCAGGGCGCGGCTGAAAATGGAGCGGTTGCCTGCACGCAGCTCCTGGCGCAAATCCACAATCTGGATGGGCGGCAGGGGGATGGTGAGGGCGTCGTCCGGGTCTTCACCCTCGTGCTGGTAATGATTCTGTAATTGCAGGCGCTCGGCCTGGCTTTCCAGGCGCAGGCGGTGACCCATGACACGTTTTTGCAGTTCAAGAAGTTGGAAACGGCCGCTTTGCGCCTGGTGATAGGTGACGATATCCGGTGTGGCGCTGCCCATGATGACCAACGCCCCCACAATTTTGGCCAGGGCGATGGCCGCCTCACGGGTGTGGTAGTAAGGCGGCGGCACTGGCGGCGTTTGTTTGTAGCTGGGGTCATGCTCTTCGTCCAAAATGATGACGCCCAGGTTGGGCAGCGGGGTGAACAGGGCGCTGCGCGGCCCCACGACGATGTCAAATAAGCCCTGGCGGGCGCGCCGCCACGTGTCGTACCGCTCACCATCGCTGAGGCGGCTGTGCAGCACGGCCACGCGCCCCGGAAAACGGGCCGCAAAGCGGCGTACCGTTTGCGGCGTCAGGGCAATTTCTGGCACCAGCACGATGGCCTGCTGCCCTTCGTTCAGAGCATAGTCAATGGCCCGCATGTAAATTTCTGTCTTGCCGCTGCCCGTCACGCCATGCAGCAGAATCGGCGTTGGTGCATCCACAGTAAACTCATCCCCTTCCTCCATCGCCTCTTCCGCGCGGATCACGGCCATTTTGATGCGCCCCCAGACGCGGGCCTGATCGCTGGTGAGCAGGGGCGGCTCGGCAGGCACAAAGTCGCGGTCGGCCAGGGGATCGCGCCACACTTCTTCGGAGCCGAAGCGGATGAGGTCGAGCCCGGCCAGCTTTTTCAAGTGGGTTTTGTTGGACTCGGTCTGGGCGTAAATTTCCGTGAGGCTGACGGGCTGGGCGGCGCGGGCTAGCAGGGTGAGTACATCGTGGTAGGTGGTGGCCTGACGCAGCTGCAAAATGTGGCTGAGCACCTGTTTGGGCGGGATGGCCAGGCTGAGGGTGGCGGGTTCTTCGAGTGTTTCCAGGTGGCCGGAGGCGATTAAATGGTCAATAGTCAATTGTGAATGGTCAATGGTTAATTGAGCGAGCGGGCTGGGAAGTTGGGCAAAGAGGTCGGCGTGTTCGGGTGGGGGTTTTTGGCTGGTGGGCAGGAGGGTGGTTTGGGCTGGGGTGCGGTTGATGAGGTGGGCCTCGGTCAGCTTTTCCAGGTGCTCTTCTTTGGCGTTGGTGGCGTGCAGAACGGCCGTTTCCCCCGGCAGTGGGTCGCGGCTTTCCAGCAGGTAGAGCAGCACGTCGGCCTGCTTGTTGGCCCGGCCCAGGTGCGGCACCACGGCCTGCACCAGCCTGTCGCTGGCGATGAGTTCGGCGGTGCGAATCTGCTTGGGCTTGAGGCGCGGTGGGTCCAGCACGGTGGCTTTGCGCAGGATGTTGCGTTTGGCGAGCTGGTTAACGGCCGTTTGCCAATCCGCCTTTTTCTTTTTTTTGCCTTCCCCCTTGTTGAGCGCCCGCTGCAGCTGGCGGCCGCGCAAATCGCCCTGTTCGCGCAAAATGTCGATAATTTGCTGCTGGAGGTCGGTGAGACGGCCGTTCCCGTCCCAATACGGATTGATGTCCACCGTAACGTCGGCCCAGCGGGTGAGACCGGGCGGCAGCATGAGGCGCAGGCAGGCATTGAGCGGCGCCAGGTAGGTCTGGCTCAGCCATTGGGCCAGCTCGATTTGCCACCAGTACACCACCGGCTGATCATCGATCAGGGCGATGATCGGCTTGGTATCTTCAATCGGCGCGGTGTCGTCGAAGCGCAGGATGATGCCCTGGGCCAGCCGTGCGCCAAACTCCACCTCCACCAGGTGCCCCACGCGCAGCCGGGCGCGCATATCGGAAGGAACGTGGTAGTGGAAGGTGCCTTCCAACGGCGCTTCAACGTTGATAATCAGCTCAGCGTACATACTGCAAGCGTAGTCCTGTTTTCGCTTGCCGTCAAGCTGATTTTAGAAAATCTGTGCTATGGATTGTCTTCTGGCGTAAAGACAATGACCCGCGAGAAGGAACTGGCGCTGTTGGGGCGATTGGAACCGGCCAGCAGGTAAAATTTGCCCTCGTGGCCGATGCCTGCCACGCCATGCAGCGGTATGGGCAGTTCGTCGATCACTTCCCATCGATTGGTAGCTGGATCAAACATTTCCACGCTGGGCTCCAGGTCGGGGGGAAGATGAGACAGCAGTTCGCCACCCGCCACGTAAATTTTGCCGTCGATAGCCGCCGCGGCAAAACCGGCGCGGGGGAAGTTCAGTGATGGGCCGCGACGCCAGGTGTTGGTTTCGGGGTTGTAAATTTCCACCAGGTCAAAATCGACGATGAGGGACGATAGGGGGTTTTCTTCGCGGCCGCCGATGGCGTAAATTTCGCCGTTGAGCACCACGGCGGCTAAATGGTTGCGTATCTGCGCCATCTCAGCCAGTACGGTCCATTCGCCGCTGTCTGGCCGGTAGCGCAGCAGTGCGGCGGCATTGCTGCCCGCGCCGCCAACGATGTAGATGGCATCGCCCAGCGTCACCGCCGTGGCCGATTGGCGCGTCTCGGGCATGGGGGGCAGCTCTTGCCAACTGTCGCTGGTTGGGTCGTAGACCAAAACCAGGGTGTCCAGCAACTGCTCCGGGCCCAGCCCGCCGAAGGTGTACAGCTTGCCGTGGTAAACGGCCGTTGCCTGGTGATTCAACCCTTCATACGGCACCACCGCGCCCGAGGTCCAGGTGTCGCTTTGAATGTCGTAGATGGCCAGCGAGTTGGTGCCCAAAATACCGGCGATGGCGGCACCCGCGTAGCGGAAGCCGGTCATACCAGCGGGCACGTAGAGACGGCCGTCGATCAATCCGGCACCCGTTTCGGCACGCGGCGCAGGCATCGGCGCACTGCCGATCCACCAGTTGGGGTCCAGCGTAGGTTCGGGCGGTGTGGTGGGGGTGGGAACCAAGGTGGCTGTGGGCACGGCCATTGCCGTTGGCGGTTCGGTGGCTGTGGGGGTGGGAACGGCCGTGGTGGCCGCTACTTTGCCTGGCGTTGCTGTGGGTGGCAGCGTGGTTGGGTCCACTGCTGTTTGCTGACCGCAGCCCACAAGCAAGATGAGAATTAGACCGATAAACCAGCGAACGGTTTGGTGTTTCATGGCGTTTGCTTTCCCTGTTGTGCATTGGTTTTGGTGAATTGTTGTGCACCACTGAGGAATTAGACGCAGAAACGGCCGTTTTTATGGACTTTTGATCATCCTGACCTTTTTGTAGCAATCGAAGCAAAACGGCCGTGCCATTGACGTCTCCGCAGTCTGGCCGCAGGCGTGGCAATGTTTTTCTTCGTAGTTGAAGTTTTTGAATCTGTTCCAGGCGGCAAAACAGCTTTTGCACAGCGGTTTGTGGGTATCAAACGGAATTTGTGTGCCACAGCGGAGGCATACCCCAAACTCAGGATCCGCCATTTTTTGCGCAAGTGAGACTTTGGCTTTGCTCTTTTCAATCGACTGGTGGCAGTCGCGGCAAAGAACGGTTATGTCACCGGGGCGTTCGCGGCCAATTCGTTCGTAGGTGCGGTGGTGGGCTTCTAGCTGCACTTCAGAACGGGGGCGGTTGCAGCCCTGGCAGCGATTACCGGCACGTGTTTTGGCTTCTTCGGCCTTTTGTTTCCATTCTTTTGATTTTATGTACTTTTGGTAGTTGACATCTTTGGTGGACTTGATTCCCGTTAACAGCCCGCCAAGAGAGCCGGTGTAGCGGCTCGGTTTATGCCCCATTTCGTGTTCGATGAAACCTTGCAGCCGCTTCCTCGTTGTCTGGTAGGTGGCCAGAAGTTTGTGCCCGATGGACTTTATTTCTTCATATTGGGCTATTTGTTCTTTGCACTTTTCATCGAGCAGCCGGAGTTGGAACGCTTTTTCATTGTCACTGTCTAAGGCTGTGTCTATAAAAGCGCCGTTGGCTTCTTTCTTCGCCTGATGAAATTTCTTTTCAACCCGCTCAATTTCGACAATAAGCTGGTCATTAAACGTCGAGAGAAAGGCCTCGATTTTTTCGATAGAGGCAATTGCTTTTTGTGCTTCTTGAACAGTTGTTGGTTGAAAGCTGCCCCGTTCAGGAACCAATTCAGCCAACTTCTTTTTGTATTGTTGTGGTTCGGCCATGATCCTTTCTGACAAAAAAATGATTTAAGATGAGTGAAATATAGAGAGAAACAGTCTCGGATTCAATGGGTAGAAAGGATGAATCCGTGTATCATTGAGGAAGATTAAGCGGAGAAAATTACAGATTAAGTTATGGCTTCTTCACAAACCCAACTAACTGTTTTACATGCGGATCAGGAACATGCCGGGCTGCGCACGGCCGTATTTGTGTTGCTGTTTGTGGTGACGATAGCAGCCTTTTTGGGCATCCAGGCACTGCTGACGGCGGTGGGCGCGGTTGATTATGCCTTTGTCGCCTCCTGTGGCGGGGCGCTGCCTGTGGCGCTGGCAGTGGTGTGGGTGATTGAAAAATTGTTGAAGCAGTATTGGCCAAGCGGCCGTACTGTCACCTTAACTCATGATGGCCTTCAGTTGCAAACGGAAGAGGCGGCCCAGTGGGAAATCACCCGAGCACACGAACCAGCTGCACTATTTTGGCATTTTGATTTGCGCGGCTGGCAGCGCGGTGGGCGCGAACGGCGTGTGCCGCGCACCTGGCTTTGCCTGGCCGTTGAGCTAAAAAGCGGCAAAAAAGAAGCGGTGATCTATACCTTCTTGCCCAAAAACAAGGCCCACACCTGGCTGTCGGGCAAGGATGGGGCGCAGTTCCACGAGATTTTCCCGCGCGAGGTTTACGACAACTCGCTGCGCTCCCGCATGAGTGGTCCTGCCCGGCCGGAAATTCCTGCGGCCGTTCTCACCGGTAAGGACGGCAACTATTGGCTGGCCGAACGCCATCGCTGGACCGATGGATTTGAACTGCCTCCCAAAGAATTTGCGCAGTTTATGAACCACATACAAACGATACTGGAATTGTGAATTGCGAATAATTAATTGTGAAGTGTGAATGAGGTGTTCCGTTCGCAATTAACAATTCACAATTATCCATTCAC
This sequence comes from Chloroflexota bacterium, assembly GCA_963169155.1. Lineage (GTDB taxonomy): Bacteria > Chloroflexota > Anaerolineae > Promineifilales > Promineifilaceae > Leptofilum. The sequence goes on along the minus strand of CAUJGI010000667.1, from coordinate 18,141 downwards.
CATTATTTTGGAGGATTCCCACCATGTTTGATTTTATTACCGAAGAACACAAGATGATTCAGCTGGAAGCCCGCCGCTTTGCCCAAAACGAGGTGGCCCCGATTGCCGAACATCATGACCAGACGGCCGAATTTCCCATCAATACCGTGCGCAAAATGGGCCAGCTGGGGTTTATGGGCATTGAGGTGCCGGAGGAGTACGGCGGCATCGGCATGGACACGCTGGCCTATTCCCTGGCGCTCACCGAAATTTGCAAGGCCGACGCCAGCCACGGCACAGTCATGTCGGTGAATAACTCGCTGTACTGCCACGGCATTCTCAAGTTTGGCAGCGAAGAGCAGATCCAGAAGTACGTGGTGCCGGTGGCCAGCGGCCAGAAAATCGGGGCCTACAGCCTCACAGAACCCATGTCTGGCAGCGATGCGGGCACGATGAAAAGCCGGGCCGTGCTGAATGACGCCGGGACGCATTATGTGATCAACGGCCGTAAATCCTGGGTCACCTCTGCGCCGTACGCCGACTACATCGTCCTGTTCACCATGACGCAGCCCGAGCTCCAGCACAAAGGCGTCACTGCTTTCCTCGTCGAAACGGACCATCCCGGCTTTGAGCGGGGCAAAACAGAGCCCAAACTGGGCATCCGCGCCAGCGCCACCAGCGAGATACTCTTCGACAACTACGAGTGCCCGGTCGAAAACCGGCTGGGCAAAGAAGGTGAAGGGTTCAAAATTGCCATGACGGTGCTGGATGCCGGGCGCATTGGCATTGCCTCGCAGGCGCTGGGCATTGCCGAGGCGGCGCTGGAAGCCAGCGTAAAGTATGCCCAGGAGCGCGAAGCGTTTGGCCAGAAAATCGGCCAGTTCCAGATGATCCAGCAAAAGCTGGCGGACATGAAGTGCCGGGTGGATGCCAGCCGCCTGCTCATCTACCAGGCGTGCCTGGCGAAAAAGGCGGCGAAGGAGAATAACGGCCGTTACTCCATGGAAGCCAGCATGGCCAAGCTGTACGCCAGCGAAACGGCGATGTACGTCACCACTGAAGCGATTCAAATTCACGGGGGGATGGGGTACAGCAAGGAGATGCCGCTGGAGCGTTACTTCCGCGATGCCAAAATTACCGAAATCTACGAAGGCACCAGCGAAATTCAGCGCATGGTGATTGCCCGCAGCCTGACGGGCTTACGCTAGCCACGTTGTTAAATCGAGGTCATCATGTCTAAACCGTCATTGGGATACAAAATATTTCTAATCGTCATGCTTGTCTTGCTAATTTTGCCCATCGTGCTGCAACTCATTCGTTAGGCAAGCTATATTGCCAGCGGCCGGCAAAGGTGGCTTTCTCCAGCCATCCTTGCCAGCTGCTGCCATAAAATTTTAAGCCAGGCTCACCAGAAGTTGAATCAGTAACCCTCTTACTAAATCCAGACCAATCAGCACAACAATTGGGGATAAGTCGAGTCCACCCATGTTTGGAAGGAGGCGGCGCACCGGTTCCAGGATGGGTTCGGTGGCCTGGTAGATAAAGCGCAGGATCGGCCCCCAGAATGGATGGTAAGGGCTAACCCGAATCCAGGACAAAATGACGCGGGCGAAAACCAGGTACGTGTAAGCCCGGAAAATGATATGGATGGCGTATGCTATTGCATCAATCATGAAAAATCCTTCTGTGTGTTAGTGTGTTTGACGTTCGCCAAAGAGGGCGCGGCCCACGCGGATGTGGGTGGCGCCTTCGGCAATGGCTAGAGGGTAGTCGTCGGTCATGCCCATGGAGAGGGCCAACGGCCGTTCCAACCCCATCGCCTCAGCCAGCCACTCCGCCAGCAGACGGCTGCGCCGGAAAACGGTGCTGATCACTGCCGGTTCTGCTTCCCACGGAGCCATCGTCATAACGCCGTGAAGGGTTAAACCCGGCAGCGCGGCGACCGTTTCCCCAAAATTACGGATTTCGGCACGTTGGGTTGCGCTGTTTTCCCAATCCGTGGCATTTACTCCAGATTTACTCATCTCGCCGGAAACATTGAGTTCCAGGAAGCTGGGCAGGGGATGGGTGGAGCTACGGCCGTTTTCCACCAACCGTTTCGAGAGGCGATTGGCGATCTTCAGCCGGTCCAGCGCATGAAAAACGTCGGCATGGTCGGCGACCGGGTTGGTTTGGCGGCTTTGCAGCGTGCCAATAAAGTGCCAGACGATGCCGCTGTCTGGGCCAAGTGCGGCTTCGACTTGCGGCCGTTTTTCTTCCAACTCCTCTGCCCGATTTTCGCCAAAGTGGCGCATGCCCACGGCATATGCCGCCAAAATGGTTTCCACCGGCCACGTTTTTGTAACGGCGACCAGGGTAATGTCGTCGGGGTTGCGGTTGGCCTGTTGTGCGTGGTGTTGAATCGTCTGTAGAACGTCGTGATAGCGTGTTTCCAGAGTGGTCATGGGTAGATTATAGCAAGGGATCGGCGGGAAGAAGTAATTGGGTAATTGAGTAATTACCCAATTACCCAATTACAATCAACTACCCCGTGTAGCTAATCTTAAAAATGATCCCCGTCGCCCAGTCGGCCACGTAGAGGCTGCCGTCTGGGCCGGTGACTACATCAATCGGGGCGGCAAAGCCTGTGGCAAAGTTCACCGGGGCAGACGAGCCGCCTGCGCCGATGTGCATGATTTTTTGCGCGCCAGGGAAGGCGCTCCACAGCGCCACAAAGATGGCGTTGTTGTAGCCAGGGAACTGGGTGCCTTTGTAAACCTCCACGCCAGTAGGTGACGAGCTAGGTGCAAACGTCGCCAGCGGCGGAATGACGGTGACACCTGGCGGCGGGCTAAAGCAAACGTCACACTCGTAGTAGGGATAACCATGAATGGCGCCGGGCACAACGCGGTGCAGCCGTTCTGGCGGATCAAAGTCTGGGGTATTGTCGCTGGCCCACAGCTGGCCGTTGCTGTCCCAGGCGATGTCGTACGGGTTGCGGAAGCCGGTGGCGTAGACGCTCACTTCGCCCGTGTCCGGGTTGAAGCGCAAGATGGAGGCCTCATACGGATGCATCTCATCTTGCTGCCCGGCGTTAGGCCCTTCCAAAATTTCGCCGTGGTCGGCGCGTGCGCCGACACCCACGTAGCCATAGCCATCGGGGCCAAAGGCGATGCCGTTGGCCGAGTGGACGAAAGTGTAGCAGCAGGGCAGCCCGCCAATGAGCTGGCCGCGATTGACGACCGTCACCTGCGCCTCACCGCCGATGTTCTCATCGCGGACGCGGCTGGCGACGTAGAGCTGGTTGGTGCCGGGGCGGAAAGCGATGCCCGTGGGGGCGGTAAAGCCGCCTACGTAGGCGCTGACGCCGCCTGCGCTGTCCATCTTGTAGATAGTGCCCGCCTGCACGGCAACGTACAGCTGCCCATCGACCGGGCTAAAGGTGATACTGGTGGGTTGGCCGTCCACACGGCCGTAATACGCCACATCAAAACCCGGCGGCACATTGATGCGGTTTTCCCAGCCAACCACGTCGGTATTGCCCGGGTAGTTGGCATCGGTGGGGGCGGTGACGCCGGAGGGATTGGCCGGGGGCGGCGGGGTGCTGTCGACGGCCGTTGGGTTTGGTTCAATTGCCGTGGGTTCGGCATCGATGGCCGTTGGATTTGGCTCGATGGCGGTGGGTTCAGCATCGACGGCCGTTGGGTCCGCCTCGGTGGTCGAGGTGGGTTGGCTGGTGGCGGTGGCTGGTTCCGGAACGGCCGTGTGGGTGGCGGGAACGGCCGTATCGGTGGGAGCGGCCGTGTGGGTGGCCGTGGCTGGGTTGGTGGCTGTGGCTGCTTCGGCAACGGCCGTTGTGGGCGGCACCGTTGGCGCGGTTGTCACTGTTTCTGATCCACCGCAGTTGATGAGAAAAGTGGTCAACAGCAGCAATACAAACAAACGAAATCTGTTCATTGGCTTTTAATCCTCAAGAATTGTGAATTTCTGAACGAATCAGTATGCCTAGTTTTTACCTCGTTTTGAGTAAAAACGCGATTTTTATTCAACCGAGGGGCTGAGGGGAAGGCAAAAGGCGAACTGCTTCTGCCCGCCAACGTCGCTGATCGCCAGAGCGCCATCGTGCTGCTGCACAATTTCGCGGGTCAGTTCGACAAAGCTGGTGCTCAGTTCGTGGTCAGCCATCTGGCTGTGGATGGTGAAGCATACTTCTTTGGGCAGGGTGTGGATGTGGATAGCGGGAAGATCGTCGGTGATGGTTTCTGCCTGGTGTTTGATGTCGCCCACGGCGAGCAAGGCAAGGGTGAGGGAAAGGGTGTGCACGTTGGCCAAGAGCAGCGGGTCGCCATCGGTGAGAATGGTAACGGAGTCAATGTCGTAGGCGTTTTTCAGTTGGCGTTTGACGTTGCCTAAAATTTCCGACAGGTGGATCGCTTCGAGCGGGCCAGCGAGAAAGGCGATCTGGCCAAACAGCATGAGCCGGTTGGTTTGATCCAACAGCCGTACGGTGGAGCGCTCAATAATTTCAATGAAGCCGCGCTGATCGGCGGTGAGGGGGTCGGTGAGGTTTTGCAGCAGAATGGCTGTCGCCGAACGAATGTTGCTGAGCGGGGTGCGCAAATCATGGTTGATGGTGTGCAAGAGCTGCTCCAGCTGGCGCATTTTTTCTTCGTCAGTCATGATTGGCTTCCTTCTCCAACATCAAGGTAACGGGGCCATCATTGTGAATGGTGACCTGCATCATGGTGCCAAACTGGCCAGTGGCGACGGTCAGACCGGCCTGGCGCAGCTGGTCACAAAAGTAATCAACCAGGGGTTCGGCGTGTTCGGGGCGGGCGGCGGCGGTGAACGACGGCCGTTTCCCCTTGCGCGCATCGCCGTACAATGTGAACTGCGACACCACCAGCACGCTGCCGCCCACGTCGGCCAATTCCAGGTTCATCTTGTCGGCGTCGTCTTCAAACAGGCGCAGCCCGGCGATTTTATTGGCCAGCCAATCGGCCTCGGTGGTGGTATCGCTGTGGGTCACCCCCAGCAGGATAACAAAACCCTGGTTAATCTGGCCGATGGTACGGCCGTTTACGGTGACACTGGCGGAAGAGACTCGTTGCAATACGGCGCGCATGTGAGGGAAGTAGGGTAGTTAAAAGTTAAAGGTGATAAGTAAAAAGTGAAAAGTGAAAAGTGAAAAGTGAAAAGTGAAAAGTTTTCTGTTTGGGGGTTCGGCCCGGGAACTGCAACGGTGCGCAAGGGCAGCAACCCGATTTTCAAACATTTTAGGGGAAACGGTGGGATTCGTCTACGGCAAAACAAAATAGATGACGATCGATTTATTTTGGTAGACGGATGTCAGGTAGCTGGCGGCGGCCGGATCGAAGCTGCCCAGCGCTTGTTCACGTGGACCAAACCAGACGTACTCAATGCCAAACTCACGCAGCAGGGCTTGCCGCCAGGCGTCGCTGGCGCTGCCGCTGAAGAATTGGTTAACGGCCGTTTCCTTGCCCGCAAAATCCACCGTCTCTGCCCAGTGTCCCAACATGACGCGCTGGCCCGCCTGGGCCGCGACGATGTTGCCGGTCTGGTAGCTGCCGAGGGTAACGGCCGTACCCGGCAAATTTTCGCGTAGCCATTCCACCGCCTCCATCTCCGCGGCCGGACGAAAGAAGAGATCGGGCTGTGTCAGGGCGGCAATGCGGGTGACATCGAGCCAGAGGTAGAAGTTGGACAGGCTCATGCCTAACAGGAACAGCATGAGGACAAAGCGGCGCAGTTTCGCCGTTTCATAACGGGGGTGGGTGATGATTTTTTGCCAGAGACGGCCGTTTTGACAGCGCGGCAGCACCACCTGCACAAATCCAGCCGTGGCCAGCACGGCCAGCGGCACGTGTACTCCCTGGATGAAGCGGCGCTGTGGGTTCAGCGGCGAGTAGAGCAGCAGGGCGGCGGTGAAAACCCACAGCCAGAGGATAGCAAACTGCGGCCGATTTTTTGGCCGTTTCCACCAGAATAGGCCGGCCAGCAGCAGCAGCGGCCCAAAGGCAACGAGGTAGTGGGGCCACGGCGCGGCGGGTGTACCGGCTTGAGCGTCCCACAGCCGGAACACTTCGTTGCGCTGCCAGACGGTGAGGTAGTAGAGATAAAGCGGCGCGGGGATGAGGAAGATCGTGGCGATTTGCCAGCCGGTGCGCCACAAAATCTGGCGCTGCTGGAAAACGAGCATGGCATAAGTGAGAACGGCCGTGCCCGCCACGATATAAATCAAAAACGGGTACGCCACCCCCAGCAGCACGTTGGCCAGCCCCGCCAGGATGGCCAACCCCCAAACTTTTTTTGCCGCGGATTTCGCGGATTGGGGAGGATTTTTTTCTTGGTGCCTTTGCGCCTTTGCGTCGAGTTCTCTGTCCCTCATTTTGTTTAGAACCAGGACGTTGAGCAGGATGACGGCCGTTCCCAGCGAAATGTGGGGAAAGGCCAGTGCCGTAAAAAAGAGATGTGCGCCCGGCTGCTTAAAATCGACGGGGAACGCGCCCAGCCAGTAATTTTGGCCCAGCACAAACAGCAGCCAGCCCAGGCCAGAACCGTACAGTGCCAGCAGGTAGGCGGTCCAGCGCGAGCGCCGGTCGGGCAAAAAAGCAGCGACAAAGCGGAAGGTGGTCAGGAAGAGGAGGATACCGGCTACAAAGCGGCTGCCGTGCCAGACGGCCGTTAACGACACGCCCAGCCCTCGCGCCAGCTGCCCCAACCAGACGTAAAAAACGCCCACGCCCGCCGCCGCGTGCGGTTCCGGCGTGAAGGGAATGGTGTACAGCCACGCGCCGTTGAACCCTTGCAGCATCTTGGCCCAGTAGGTTTGGGCATCTTCCGGGTTCATGATGAGCTGCATGTAGACCAAGCCATCCGCTGCCAGCAGGTTGCCCAACCAGTACGGGATTAGACCGAAAACGGCCGTTGCCAGTGCCACGCCCAAAGCCAATAACCATTCTCGTCGGGATATTTCAGTCATGGTTTGCCGGGAGATTGGAGATTTTTCAATCTCTCATCTCCACTGTCCTCAATTGAATGCCGATTTTTACTTTTATTTTCATTCGGTGACGCTCAAATCGTACAGGGTCAATCTCATCCCGGGCAGTTGGATTTGCTCCAATTTCCTGTAGTGATCGGCCAGCCAGCGGCGCGCTGGCGTGTCGTCAGCGCTGGCGACCGCGGCACTGCGCGCCTCGGGGAAGCCGTGTGGATCATCGTTAATAATCTGCTCGGCATGCCAGACCAGATTGTGCTGCTCTGCCGCCAGCGTCAGCTGTTGGGCCATGACTGCGGCAAACGCCAGGGTGACTTCATCGGTTTCTGGTGGCGGTATTTGCACGAAGGGGTAACGGCCGTTGGCATAGTAAGCCACAGGCAGCAGCACATCTTTTTGGCCGATAATGACGGCCGTATCGCCGCAAATCACCTGAATCTGGGTGATGGCCATGGGCCAACTGCTGCGATCATAGGCCGGATTGTTGACCTGTTGTGACAGTCCCAGACCAGAAATGAGCGTGACGAGCAGCAAAAGTGGCCAGAAAAGAATGGCCTGGCGTTGCCAGCGCTGCCAGCCCAGGGCTGCCAGCAGCAAAAACGGTGGCAGGCTGATGAGTAGGTCGCGGTCATGGTAAATTGAAAAGCCATTGGCGAACAGCAAACCGTTCCCCAGCGAGACGAAAAAGGTAAGGGTGAGGGGCAGGACTAACCAGATGAGCAGCAAGCGGGTGTGCAGCGTCTGGGCGGACAAAGCCTCATTGGCGGCACTTTTTTTCCGCACAAAACCGAGGCTGCTGGCGATACCAATGAGGAAAAGCGCCGCGGCGATAGCGGCCAACCAACTGGCGCGACCCAGGCCAAATCCGGCGGCAAAGACAGTGAGCGTCAGCGGCAGGTCAATCCATTGGATGTGGTTGATCCAGTCGGGAACGGCCGTTCTGTAGCCATCGGTTTGGGTGAGAACCAGGGTGACCCACGGGGCAAAGGCGGCCCCTACTGCTAGCATGGTGAGGAACCAGCTTAGGGTCTGGCGGCGCATGTGCCGCAGGTGCAGGACGAAGAAGATGTAATGCACCATGACCGCAAAAAAAGCGAAATAATGGGTGTACAAAGCGGCCGTCATGGCCACACCATAAAGTACCCACAGCTGCCAGCGATTATTGTCTAACAGGCGCAGCAGACAGAAATGCGCCAGCAGCAGCAGCGCTGGCAGCAGGGCATACATACGCACTTCTTGCGAAAACCAGATGAGAAAGGGTGAAATTGCCAGCAAAAAGGCTGCCAGCAAGCCCGTGTTTGGCCCCGCCAGCCGACGGCCGATCTGGTAAAGGAAAGCCACACTGGCTGTGCCCAGGTAAACCGAAAACAGGCGAAGGATGACGGTGTCCGTGCCGATTTGGGCCCAAAATCGCATGAGCCAGTAGTAAAACGGCACCTGGTCGCGAATGCCAATCAGATCCGTCAGCATTTCATTGAGCGGCATTGCGGCGCGTTCCCACGTTTTTAGCTCGTCCCACCACAGGTTTTGGGTAGCCAGGCCATACAGTCGCAGCCCGAAGGCTAGCCATAAGACGAAGACCAGATGTGTATTTGTGTGTGTAGTTCGACGCCACAGGCTCACAGGAAAATTCTCCGGTAGAAAGCGCTTTGCGCCCATTCGCAAAAAGAATAGCGGAATTGGCAAATGGGCTTAAAGCCACCGCTCGGTTCCACAAACCCTACTTTATTTACGAACGGCTGCATAAAATCATTGGGCTATTGGGTTAATGGATTCGTCGGTATATTTTTTGATCATATAAAATGACTTCTAACTGGTACTCACTAGCCAATCCCTGTTTTAGCCATTCTGGAACTTCTTGGTAGCCAAGGGGTGTGTCGCCAAGTAGGATGAATTCCGCTTCGAATATCTTGTTTCTCTGACCAAAAGCATCAATGTACAGAGGCCAAATAATGTCAGCTGAAGATCTGCGATCAGCAAGGTAGTAAAGTTCCATAAAGTTAGACCAATAGTATATCGTATCGTCCGTTTCGGTATGGGAATTAACGTATTGGCCAATTTCGTCTAACGCCTCCATTGTTTCGGCAACACCGGCTGGTAAGCCTTCTTTTAGTACGGTCCGATAATTCTCCTCCCCAGGAAGGAATTTGGTGTAGTAGTGGTATAGATATTTACTGTTGGACGCCGATCCCCAAAGGAGGCTTAGTATAGTCATAAGAATCAAAAGCATGTGGGGGAAACTGACGGGCAGCCTGGTTAAGGTCCGGCCTACATCATTGGCCACCTTCACAAGGAACCAGGCTGATAGCAATGCCAGCGGCGGAACAATCATAAGGTAATAATTGTGGAGAAATGTACGCGAAATGCCTGTTTCGATAAAGGAGAAACAGAACCAGAAAATCAGGTAAGCTATTAACTCGGGTTTTGCTTGATTACCCAAATTTTGATTGGCTGCTGATTTTTTGCGTAGGCTCAAGAAAAAAATTAAAGCGCCTGCTGTACCCGTTACTAACAGAAATAAATTACTTTTTCCAAAAACAGCCTGGGGGTAGAAGAAAATGTAGAGAGGGGAAGCATCGTGGACGACCTGTGTATAGGAAAAACCCAAGACAAATAGTTGTAAAAACCGATCCAGTATTCCGTTAGAAACAAAATAAACCACCATGAGTAATGTGGGCAAGCAGAACCCTAAAATTGCCCACCCCGTGCGTCTGAGCGCCAGTTTCCAACTATCCAGGCTTTTCCATTGGGGAAGAATCTCCTTAAAAATCAGTATACCGGTCAAGAGGATTGGAGAGACATAGTTTGCTTTAAAGAAAAACACAGCGAAACTAAAAAAACCTGGAAAGAAATATTTCCAGGTTGGCGAAGGCTTTTTTGCGATAAGCATCAGGGTGTATACGGCCGTAACTTGTGGCAGTATAACAAATGACTCAATTTTCGTGTTTGTACCCGCTAAAAACATATGGGACAGCATAACGGCGGAGTTAAGCCCGGCGATGAAGCCCACCTCTTTTCCGAAGACCAACTTGCCGAGCCGGTATATCAAAATAACCGATAAACCGGTCCAAATAAGCAGGGCAATTCTGACTGATTGAACTCGGTCCCCCATCAAAAAGAAGGCAATCGCATATAGATAATAGGCACCAGGCATATGATGCGCTGGATGGTGCGTACCGTATAAAGGAAAGCCCTGGGTAATAAGGCGCGCGTGATAAGCGATTGCCGCACTATCATTTTCGAAAGGTTGGCCTAGAGTAGGAATTCGCAGTAAGAGGACCAGTAAGCAGAGAACAAAATAGATAGATCCTTCTCGCTGCCACACTGTCAAAAAAAAACGTTTCATTTTGCAACTTCCTGCTGAACAACATCACAAGTGCGGATCGCTATATGCGGCCTGCAACGTTCGTGAAGAGGCACAAGTTCTGTTTGGGAATAGTAAGCGAGGGCTAAATCTTTCCCGCAATGGGTACTGCTTTTTTCTGCTTCAAATCAGGTTGCCCAAAAAAAAATTGTTTGCTTAAGTTTGGTGGAAACGGCCGTGTCCGCGCCAGCTGTTTTGATTGCGCCAAGATATATTGATAAGGTGCATGTTGGCATCCGTGAACCATTTTTCAAACGCCTCCTTTGTTAAGTAGAAGGCAACAGGTGCCACTAAATGATCAAAAACAACATGATGGTTGTGCAAGAATCCAAACTGCCCAAGCCAAACCAGGTAATCATTATAAAAAAGATACCTGGAGAGCCATTTGAAGTAAGCTGATTGATTAATTGGTCGATAGATCCATGCGGCAAGCGGATGGAGGAACAGCGTAATAACCCAGGAGACTAAAAAAAGAACTTTTCTAGGGAGATTAGAAGTTAACAGAGTTCTAATGGGATTTACAAAGTTAACGAGCCAGCCATTATTTTCACGGCCGTACACCCAGGCAAAAATTGAGCCATCCTTCTTTAGATGCTGCACGACTGAAGCAAAACCTTTTTGGGGATCATCAAGATGATGCAAGACCCCTATGCTAAACACAAAGTCAATTTCCCCTTCTTCCATTTGCCGTAACGGTAACCGATTAATATCCCCTTGAACTACGTGGACATGAGGAAACTGTTGGGCATTTTGGTAGGCTGCCTCAACGCTGTCACTGGCATCAATAGCAATAACTTCCCTGGCTCCAAAAAGACTACTTACAATAGCAAATCGACCCATACCACAACCAGCGTCTAAAACGACTTTATCTGTGAAAAAGGCAGAATCAATAGGATATATCCAGTCTAAAAACTGCTCCTGGTATGTGTCAATATCGTGAAGATAGGAAAATTTTTGCCACTCCCAGCCAAAAGCGGCCGCTGTGTCTACATTTTTTCCGGCTAATGGTCTTTCTGGCGTAATGAACCGGGGAATTCCGCGCATAATCGGGTAGAGTTTGCTACAGGCTAGACATTGCAGACTTCCCGAAATGATTTCATCTTGCTCTTTTTCAACCGCCACACATTTAACAGGTTCGTGGCAATCGGGGCAAACTAAGTACTTTAATACTTCCTCTCTCATGAAAGACTTCGCTTTTTTAGCTGTTTACAAAGAATTACATATCTTAGAGGTAAAAAGAAAAAAGGAATAGCCTGTATCTGGGATACTTCCAATGTGTTTTGCACCACCTTTCTGATAAGTTCTAAATTGAAACTATGCAAGTGCCACTCATTGGCATCGACAGGTGAATCATACGCATTTTGGTTTCTTTTCGGGCCTCGTTTGCCGGCCAACAGCAAGCTGCTCAGCCCTAGTTTCTTAAAAATCTGTTTCAAATTGTCAATCAGCCTTTCATTCGGAATTGTGATGACAATAATCGCGTCATCCGTAGCAATTCGAGCCAGCTCTTTAACCACATTTCGGGGTTCAATTACGTGTTCAATCACTTCTGTGCATACGATTTTGCAAAAGGATTGGTTAGGAAAAGGGAGTATTTCAGCATTTGCTTGCAGTAAACATATATTCCGTTTAGCCAGGCGAGCTTTAGCTTTGTGTAAAATATAGCCTGAAAGATCCACCCCAATCAGTCTGCTAGCTTGAAACTTTTCGAGGACAAGCCCAGCCCCACATCCGATTTCAACGACGGTGTCTGTGGGTGCGGCATCAATCATCTCAACTATTTTTTTTACCCGCTTTCTTTCAATCCACCGGATTAGAAAGTTTGATCGGAGATGGTAGTCTTCTGAATCATATTTACGCGTCATATCTTCATTCCAGCGCGTAAACTCCGTTGTATCCTTGAACTTTGCAGCCATTTCAGTCACTCACATACTTGGCATACCATAGTTGAAAAACCAACAACGTCCATAGCAGTTTCCGGTTATCTCGCTGTTGCATGAAGTGTTCATCAAGTAAAGTTTTAACATATGAGTAATTAAACAGTCCTTGATTTTCAATGCGGCTCTTAGAAAGCAGATCTAGCGTCAGCTCGCGCAGTTCTCCTGATATCCAATGAGCGACAGGCATGTTGAACCCTTTCTTCGGCCTTTTGAATATCTCTGCTGGGAGCAAATGCCGAAAGCTTTTTTTTAGCAAATATTTTCCGCTAAAGCGCCGTAGTTTTAAGTCAAAGGGAATATCTGTAACAAAGCTTACCAGATCGCGATTTAGGAAAGGAACACGAACCTCCAAGGATGCCGCCATGCTTGCCCGATCAACTTTAAACAAGATGTCCCCTTCTAAATACATCTTCATGTCTGAGTACAAAATCTGGTTTAGAGGGAGAGCTGCGTCACATTCTCTCATATGTTTATAGACTTGGGTGTAGGTGTCTTGCAAGACTGGTTTAAACCAGTCTTGCAAGAGTAAGTCCTTCTCGTCATCTGTAAATGATCCTAGCCAACGATGGTGTCTTGCTAGATGTGGAACACCACGTCCAGCGAGAAAGCGACGCAAACGGAAATCAAAACTAATGTTGTTGAACGAGACAGGAAGCCAATTAAGAGCCAAAGGAGCAACATTGGTTCGAATGGTCCACGGAACAATCCGCTCATAGTACTCAATTAGGCGGTGTGCCGCTAAAGTAGGATACCCAGCGAAGAGTTCATCTCCACCATCTCCACCCAAAACTACTTTTACCTGCCTGCTGGCAAACTTTGACAGCAAAAAAGTGGGAATTAATGAGGAGTCACCAAATGGTTCATCTAAGAAATCAACGATATCCGGAACCAAGTCCGCGGCCATTTTGCTCGTTAAAATAAGCTCATGATGCTCTGTATTTAAGTGTTCTGCCACCATACGGGCAAAAGGGGACTCATCAAAGGAAGATTCCTGAAACCCAATGGAAAAACTCTTTACTCGACCAGGATAAAGTTCGGCCATCAAAGCAGCGATGATACTCGAATCAACCCCGCCACTTAAAAGAACACCGACAGGTACATCGCTTACCAGCTCTTTCTGAACGATGGATCGCATTTGTTCGTAAAGCTGTTTGGAGTAATCTTGCCAATGCATCGGTGGGCGTAACTCGCTTCTGGCTAAAGTCACATCCCAATATTTTTGTTTGACCAGACCTTTTTCCCCGTAAGTAAGGGAATGGCCAGGTTCTAACCGACGGATATCTTTGAAGATGGTTCGGGGGGTAGGCACATACTCAAAAGACAAATATTCGTTCAGAGCAACCAAATCGATTTCTCGACTAATCTCTGGGTGTTTGAGCAACACTTTTAATTCTGATCCGAAAACCAATTGTTGCTTGATTACGGCATAATAAAGCGGTTTAATGCCAAGCCGATCCCTGGCAATGAATATTGTCTGTTGGCTGCTGTCCCAAATTGCAAAAGCAAAGATCCCATCCAGGTATTCTAAGCAATCAGTTCCGAACTCTTCGTAAAGATGTAAGATAACTTCCGTGTCGGAGTGGGTTTGAAAATGATGCCCCTTGTTTTCTAAGAAGCGCCTTAGTGCTGCAAAATTATAAATTTCACCATTGAAAACTATCCACATACTCCTGTTCTCGTTGGTGATGGGTTGCTGTCCACCGACAACATCAATAATTGATAACCTACGAGACCCCAATCCGATTTGGGGTTGGCAAAACAGACCTTCTTCATCTGGCCCGCGGTGGATGATGGCGTCTACCATTTGCTGAAGAACATCACTTTCGACTGGTGAATTGGGATTTCTTGAGAATACACCGCATATTCCACACATAGTGATTTATCATAGCGTATTGACTATTTTGGTCCAAGGGCACAAAAGGACTAGGTTTTTTAAGGTGGCAATGGGAAATTTGCCTTTAGCTGCACTTGGCGAATTTAAACATTTTGTACTCAGATCACAAAAAAGCCCAGGCACCTCTGTGCCTGGGCCAGCGGTTAGCTTGTACCACCCGGTTCTTAGCTGTAATACGCTTCCATGGAGCTGTCGACCGGGGCATTGGTCAGCGTCGCGCCGATAATTTTGACCCGGGCTTTTTCCAAAATCTCTTTGGCCCGTTCGGCGTGTTCGCGGCGCGTTTTGCCGGCACTAAGCACCAGCAGCACGCCGTCGACTTTGGCCCCCAAAACGGCCGCATCCGTCACCGCATTCACCGGGGGGGCATCAAACAAAATGATGTCTGCTTTTTCTTGCAGCCGGGCGATGAGCTGATCGACTTGCGGTGTGCCCAAAATATCGGCCGGGTTGGGTGGTTTGGTGCCAGCCGTAAGCACCCACAGATTCTCCACGGCCGTTTCTTGCAGCGCCGGTTCACTGTTGTGCAAAATGGCATCGGTAAATCCTGGTTCTGCCTGGAGATTAAAAAGGGTGTGCAGCGACGGCCGTCGCAAATCGCAATCCACCAGCACCGTTTTACGGCCGCTTTGGGCCATGGTAACCGCCAGGTTGGCCACCGTGCTGCTTTTGCCATCCCCCATGCCGGGCGAGGTCACCACCAGGGAGCGCAAGGCGGACTCCAGACTGTAAAAAGAAAGATTGGTCCGCAGCGTGCGAAACGCTTCACTCAGCGGCGAACGCGGGTTTGTAATTGTTACTAAATCCATAATGCACCTTGTACCTGAGGCTGAAGCTCCAGGCTAATTGATCACCAATTACCCAACACTAGTCCGATAACCGAATACTGATAACCGTTTACCGATTTATTGCCCCGGAATTTGCCCCACAACGGGAATCTCCAGATAGCGCTCCACGTCTTCCGCGCGGCGCACGACGCCAGATTCAATCCATTCCAGGACAAAAATGACAATCACGCCAAGCAAGGCACCAAACACGGCGCCAGCGGCCGTATTGATGTTCACGTTAGGACTGGCACCTACCACTTTGGGGTCGTCCTGCCGCTCAATGGTGATGCGATCTTCCTGCCGGTTCTTGTCGTTTTCTTCGTTTTGCCACTGAATGAGCAAATCGCCCCAGGTGCGGGCAATATCGTTGCCCAGGTCTGGGTCGGTGTTTTCCACGTTGATTTGCAGCACCAGCCCCAGTCGATCCGACGCCACCGTTACGTCGCCCAGCAGTTCGTTGGCTTCCATATCCAGCTGCAAAATGTTGATAACTGCCTCGGCGCGATAGCTGCTGTTGAGCCACTGTTCATAATTCCCCAGCAGCTCCCGGGCCGCCTGCGACTGTCCAAAGTCGGTGCGGGCCGGGCGCACCAGCAGCTTCTGGCTTGATTCGTATACCACAGGTTGAATGCGGCTAAAGCCAAAAGCAGCCCCGGCTGTGAGGATGGCCAGCAGGATAATAATCCATCCCCGCTGGCGCACAATGCGAAAATAATCACCTAATGCCATATCGTCTACCTGTTTTTAGAAATTGTGGAGGAAAGTGATAAGTGAAAAGTGATAAGTAAAAAGTGAAAAGTTACTTTTTACTTTTTACTTATCACTTTTCACCCCGTCCCCTCTTCGGGATTTCACCCAAAACGGCAAATCCCATTTCTTCTGCTTCTTCCCGGCTGCGGATGGTGGGGTCCAGATATTCTACCAGCAGCGCCAGGCCCAATCCGGCGGCCAGGCCAATGGCCAGCCGCAGGGGAATGTCCAATAAACTGCTCAAACTGCGTGGCAGAGGTGTCACAACTGGGTCATCTAGCTGAACGAGTACGGCCGTTTCCCCCCCCAGCTGCGGTAAAGCTTCAGCGTTTTGTTCCGCGAGGACCGTAATGGCCGCATCCATAATATGGGCCAGCGTTTCGCCATCACTGTGCTGAACTGTGAGCAGCAGTCGGCTGCGCACATTCTCCGCCGCTACGCTAAAACTGCCGGGCGGTATTTCCAGCCCTTCTTGGGCGAGTTGATTGGATACGGCCGTCTTAAAACGGCCGCTCACGGCCCAATCCGTCAGCCCATTCACAATGTACTCCGACCCTAGCCAGTTGTAATAGCGTTCCTGGTCGGCCAGATCAGCGCCTGGTGTAGGCGGCTGCGCCACAATGAAATTGACGCCCACGTTAAAACCCGATGCGGGCGGCGGCTGGTAGGTCACCGCTGAAAACACAGCGACAACCAGTGCGGGAATGAGCACCAGCAGCCAGCGGCGGCGAAAAATAGTCCAAAACGCACGTAATTCCATATCTTACCGGGTAAATGCCCATTCGCGACCCTGTTAACGGAGTTGGTGAATGGGCTTAAAGCAGCGGTTCGGTTCCGCAGCCGCTACTTTATTTCTGAATGGCTATCAAGCCTTCCTAAACGATAGTAGGCGCCCATAAAAGTGAGACTGATCGCGATGGGCACCCAGAAAGCGTCTCGCTCATTTATTCCTAAAGTACGTTGATAAATCGCGCCTAGATTAACCGCAAGCAGCAAAAGTGCCCAACCAACAGCTTCTGAACGACTATACCGCCCTTCGGTTATCCAGATAATGATTTGCAGCAGCGGCAGCAATAATACAATGACATCATAGGCCCAACCAAATGGGGCTGTGACCACGGATAATAACAGGGTGGCCTGCACCCAAATGTTCAAATGCAATCGCTCCCGATAGCGCCACCACAGCCAGACAACAATCGGCAGAATGACGATGCCCATCAGCTTGGCCCATTCCCAACCAAGGTAGGATCCGAGCACGCCGCCCAATGTCGGTGTTTCCCAACCTAACAAGCTGCCTGTCGCAACGGTTGTGGCGTAATCTGTTATGAACGACGGCCGTAACACAAAAACAAGCGCGCTCAACACCACCATGCTGGTAACAAGCCCGGCCAGTAAACGGAAATCCCGCCGCTTCCAGAACAGATGGAGAAAAATAATCGGCAGGACCAGGTAAACCAAATGGGGTTTAACAAGCGTCAGTACCAGAAACGCCCCAGCCACAAACAGTTGATCCCGATTGGCAAAATACAAAAATGCCGCCAGGCCGAAGAAAACCAGCGTGTTGACCTGACCCATCCAGAGCGTGATCATCGTTGGCAGAAACAACAATCCTACCAAAGGGGCCAGATGGCCCAAGTTTTGGCTTTTCTCCCTTGAAGCCAGCGTTTTCCATACAAGAATCGTGCCGGAAAAAACAATCACGATGTTGGTTACAAGCCACAACCAGGTAGCGCGGGCGAAAGATACGGCCGTGTACGGCAGCAAAATCGCCAGCAGCCAGGGCGGATTCCAGGTGATGACAGCAAAATCACCTTCCCAATTTGTGTGCGCTTGTTCCACCGCCATCAGCTGCTCGGCATCGGCAAAATTTTCGGATTGGGACAGCAAATAGGCTGCGCTCCAGTAGGCCCTGAAATCGCCAACACCCATAGATTCAGGAATGGGTATCGGCCCCAGCAGTACAAAAAGAAAGAGGATGACGAGGAGTCCGGCTGTAAGAATTTTCGTGACCAATGTGATTCTCAGTGAACTGCCAGGGAGAAGTTTGGCATAGCCCAAAACTTCTCTAGTGGTTAAAGGCGCTGCCTCATCTTGTCCTCAATAAGGGCTACGATTTTTTGTTTGAACACGGTTGTATCAAACTTTTCGGCGTGCTGGCGGATGCGCTGTGGGTCCACCTTGTCGGTGTCAAATGTTTCAACTGCCTGGATGATAGCAGCAACCGACTGCTGCGCAAAAAAGGCCCCAGTGATGCCGGGCACTACTGTTTCCAGCGCGCCCCCGGCCGCGTAGGCAATAACTGGCCGCCCGGCGGCCATTGCTTGCAGCGGGGCAATGCCAAAATCTTCTTCACCAGGGAACAGGAAAGCGCGGCATTTGCCCAACAGCTC
>CAUJGI010000666.1 GCA_963169155.1 Chloroflexota bacterium | reverse complement strand
GCAAAGCGGGCCAGGCGCGTCCGAATATCTAGCTGCACAAAGAGCGTGTGTTTTTGCAGCCGCTGTTTGTAGGTGCCGAAGCTAAAATCTTGCCGGGCAAAGGCGTCTTCCAGAGCAGCGGCGGCCACTTCGCCGTAACCCAGGGCAAAGGAGATGCCTTCGCCCATCAGCGGGTCCACCCCGGCGGCGTCACCGACTAAAATGACGCGCGGTTGGGCGAAACGGCCGTCTTTCCCCCACCAGCGAATTGGATGTCCCTTCAACTTGTAATCGCCCAGGTTCCGGCCGCGCGCGGCCATCGCTTCGCCCAGGGTCTGCTTGAGATCGGCCTTGGGACGTTCTGGCCGGGCACGGCTGTCGAAGACACCCCGGTTCATAAACGGCTGGCCGTTGACATAGCTGGGAAAGTCCCAGTAGTAGCCTTGCAGCTGATGCCCGGTCATGGGGGTAAAGTCGAACACGGCCACGCCATCGCGAAATTCCGGCTGGGCGTGGGCATTTTCCGGGGTGAGCACTTCGATCAGGCGGGCCACGCGGGAATCATCGTCCCACTTCAGGCGGCTGCGCACGAAGCTGCGCGAGCCGTCGGCGGCCACCATCGTTTTGGCGTGAAAGATGGCTTTCTCCGTGGTGATTTCCACGTAGTCGTCGTGGGGCACCACGTCGGTGACGGCTTCGCCCTGGCGCACGGTAATGTTGAGGGATTCGGCCGTTTTCACCAGCCAATGATCAAACTCATCGCGCCGCACAATGCGGAAAACAGGATTGCCAAAAAAGGAGTAGCTCTGATCTTCGTAGATGAGGCACACTTCGCGCACCTCGAAGTTTTTAGGCTCGAAGGGCAGTCCCAGCCGCGCCAAAATGTTTTGGCCAATGTGGGTAACGCCGCCACCACACAGCTTTTCACGCGGGTGCACAGCTTTGTCCACCACGACGATACGTTTGGCCCACGCGGGATTACTTTTGACCAGATGTAATGCAGTTGATGTTCCTGAAGGCCCCGACCCCACAATCAAAATATCGACGTGTTGAATCTCCGTCATGATGTGCTGCCTCCGTTCCGTGGTCGGTAATCGGTTATCGGTGGTCGGTAATCGGTCACATTCACCGACTACTGACCACCGGTTACGGATTACGGTTTACCGTTTACCGGACAATAAACGGCAGCATTATAGCATGGGGCAGCGGAATTGCCTGATCGGTGCCGACGGCGGCGGCGGGCGTATCGGCGGATTGCCGGTTGGTGGCCACGTCGGTGGCCAGGACGCGGAATTCGTAAGCGTTGTCCGGATTGGGCGGGGTGAAGAGGGCGCTTACGGCCGTTGTCTCCGTCACCTTAGTCCAATCCGTGTCGCCCAGCAGGCGGTATTGCAGCTCGTAGCTGGCCACACCAGAGAGGGCGTCGGCACCGGTCCAGACCACCAGGTAGTTGACCCCGCCAGACATATCGTAAACGGCCGTCACTTCCGAGGTGGGCGCGGTGGTGTCGATACCCAGCTGCCGGGGCGGCGTGCTGAGGGTTTGGGTAACCCCGCCGCCGTGGTCGATGACGGCCGTAACCTGCCAATGCAGCGTGGGTTGTTCGGCAGCAAAATTGTGGGTGTGGCTGAAAACGGCCGTGTTCCACGTCTGGTTCACCAGCTTGTTCGTCTGCGCCGCGTCGGTGCTGACGGTCAGGTTGGTAGAAACCACCGTGCTGGACGTGTCAACGTCCCAGCTAAAGGCGACCTGCGGATTGTTGGTCCAGCTGTCGTCCGCCGGAGCGATGGCGGTGATGGTATCTGGCACAGTCACTTCCAGCAGGCGCAGGCTGTCGAACCACAGCCCCAGGTCGTTATCGGTGGTGACCAGGTCGTCCAGGTAAATAGTGTTGTTCGTCCCGGCAGTCAGGTCAAAGGTGCCTAGCGGCACCCAAAGCCCCACGTACTGCTGGTGGCTGCGGGTCACTTCGGTGACGCCGTTGGCATGGTGGATTTCGTAGGTGGCCCCGGCGGTTTCGCCCCGGCCAGTGTTGCAGTAGGGCACGTACGCTTCAATGGTGTAACGGCCGTTTTTCGGCACAACCGGCCGCCAGATGCCCCAATTGGCGCTTTCAGCCGGGTTGGTGGTGGAGTAGGTGTAATACGAGTGTCCGTTGTGGCCACATTCGTTAACGCCTTCATACCAGGTGGCGCTGCTCTTGGTAAACTGGGCGCTGTTTTCATTGACATAAAGATATGGATCGGATAAACCAATTTTGGCCCCAACCTGATCGCGCAGCCAGGGGATGAGCACGTGAGCCTGGTCGCCGGGGCATTCCGTCGTGCCAAACGCGTCGCGATGCCCCATCAAGTTGGGCCGCCCACCATCAACAAACGGCAGCGCATCGCTGGCATCAAAGACGTTAATGTCGCGCTGGTCGGCCTTCCAGGAGAGCAGTTCCACCAGCGACGTTTTCATCGGTTCGGAGGGGGCAATGCCGGGCAGTCCCGGATAGCTGGTGGAGGTAAAGGTACCGATGAGCGAGACGCCCATGCTGCCCGCATTCGCGCCGGAAGCGTGGGTGCCAACGACGTCCAGGTTGAGATAATCCTGGTTGTTGTGCCCCTCGTAAATGACGCCGTTCAGGTCAATGAGGTAGTTGTAGCCAATGTCGCCCCAGCCCCGGCAGCTGGTACAGGTGTCGGAGGCGGGGTAGGTGTGGAATGCCCAAATGGCGCGCACGGTAGCGGCCCAGTTGCTGCTGCTGTTGCTGGAAACGGTGTGGTGCACAATCATGTGACTGGCGTTGTCGTATTCCAGCCCATTGGTGTAGTCGCAATCCACCGAAATACACCACACCTCGCGGCTGATGACCGTGGGTCGCGGATAGCCATCGGTGGGTTTGCTGCCGTTGGCCGCGTCGAGCGCCTGCTGCTGCACCAGCATCTCTGCGGCCGTAGGCCCAGCCGTCGTGTCGATGAAGGTGAAGCTGATGCTGTGCAGTTCGGGGGCCACCAGGCTGTTAAAACGGCCGAAACTGACGCTGAACTGAATCGTGTCGTGGGTGCCGTCGGCCTCGGGCACGGTGAGCATGTCGCTCAGGTTTTCGTGGTCGTCTGCCTGCACCAGGTCTAGATGGCTGTGCAGATGAAACCATTCGGACCAGTCGCCGCCGCTTTGGCGGGTGCGCACCTGGATTTCCAGACTGGTGTCGGCAGGCACATCGGCCTCCCAACTGGTAACCAGGGCGTTAAAGCC
>CAUJGI010000665.1 GCA_963169155.1 Chloroflexota bacterium | reverse complement strand
GAAGGCAGAGAAGTCGGCCAGCCCTTTGAGTGACAGGGTTTTGGTGATTGCCGCTGTCAGGGTGGTTTTACCATGGTCCACGTGACCAATCGTGCCAATATTCACATGTGGTTTTCCGCGCACAAATTTTTCTTTACCCATAATATCCCTTTCCTCTATGCTGTTTTGTTCGTTAACCGGCGCGCCGGTTGACACAATTCCTTATGAAATGAACCTCACTAACGGCCGCTTTTCATCACGCTCTGAGCAATATCCTCACTCACTGGGGCGTAGTGCTCAAATTCCATCGTAAACGTACCACGACCCTGCGTCATAGAACGCAGACGGGTGGCATAGCCAAACATTTCGGCCAGCGGCACCCGGGCTTTGATAGACTGCAACCCTTCCACGCGCATTTCCATACCTTCAATCATACCGCGCCGGGATGAAAGGTTACCAATCACGTCACCGGTGTACTCTTCAGGAGCCACCACCTCAACAGACATGATTGGCTCCAACAAAATGGAGCGACCCTGCTGCATGCCTTCTTTCAAAGCCATAGAACCTGCGATCTTGAATGC
This sequence comes from Chloroflexota bacterium, assembly GCA_963169155.1. GTDB lineage: Bacteria > Chloroflexota > Anaerolineae > Promineifilales > Promineifilaceae > Leptofilum. The sequence continues at coordinate 7,684 of CAUJGI010000665.1, read as the reverse complement.
CATTTCCGAAGAGTCAACTTCGTGGAAAGAGCCATCATACAGCGTCGCCTTAATATCCACTATCGGATAGCCAGCCAATGTACCGCTTTCCAACGCTTCACGAATACCAGCTTCCGTCGGCTTGATATACTCTTTCGGGATGACACCACCCACAATCGCGTTCTCAAATACAAACCCAGAACCGGGTTCCAGCGGCTCCAAACGCATCACCACATGGCCAAACTGACCACGACCACCGGACTGGCGCACAAAACGACCTTCGGCCTTGTCCACCGTGCGCGTAATGGTTTCGCGGTAAGCCACACGCGGCTGGCCTACGTTGGCAGCCACTTTGAACTCGCGCAGCATACGGTCTACCAATACTTCCAAATGCAGCTCACCCATACCCGACAAAATCGTCTGACCAGTCTGATCATCGACTTTCACCTGGAAAGTGGGATCTTCTTCAGCCAGAGCGCGCAGGGCGATGCCCATCTTGTCCTGGTCAGCATTTGTTTTTGGCTCAATGGCCAGGTTAATTACCGGCTGCGGGAATTTGATGGATTCCAAAACGATTGGATGATCAGGATCAGACAGCGTTTCCCCAGTGAAGGTAACCTTCATCCCCAGGGTAGCGGCGATATCACCAGCGTGAACCTCTTTCAGATCTTCACGCCGGTCGGCATGCATACGCAAAATACGGCCGATTCTTTCCTTCTTATTCTTGGTCGTGTTTTGCAGCGTATCACCCGTGTGCAGTACACCAGAATACACGCGGAAATAAGCCAGCTTACCCACGTATGGATCGGTCACAATCTTGAAGACCAGCGCCGACAGCGGCTCATCGTCCGATGCCGTCCGGGTTTCTATCACATCCGTAACCGGATTGAACCCTTTAATAGGCGGCACATCCAACGGGGAAGGTAAATAGTAAACCACAGCATCCAACACACGCTGGATACCTTTGTTGCGCAGCGCTGTGCCACACAAAACAGGGGTCACCTGGTTATGCACCGTTGCTTTGCGGAGCGCGGCGCGCAGCTCATCAACGGTTGGCTCATCACCCTCAAGGTAACGCTCCATTAACTCATCATCGGTTTCAACAATGCGCTCGATAATGATCTGGCGCGCTTCTTCTGCCTGCTCGCGGAAATCGGCAGGGATTTCCACAATTTTAGCCTGGGCTCCCAGGTCATCATCATCCCAAATGGCAGCTTCCATCGTGAGCAAGTCAATAATGCCCCGGAAGCTAGATTCCTGGCCAATGGGCAGCTGAATCGCAATCGGGTTAGCCCCCAGGCGATCCCGAATCATACTAATGGTGCGAATGAAATCAGCGCCAGTGCGATCCATTTTGTTGACAAAACAGATGCGCGGCACGCTGTAATCATCGGCCTGTCGCCAGACGGTTTCTGACTGAGGCTCAACTCCAGCCACGGCATCAAAGACCACCACCCCGCCGTCCAAAACACGGAGGCTGCGCTGCACTTCGGCCGTAAAGTCAATGTGCCCTGGAGTGTCGATAATATTGATCTGATGATCCATCCAGGATGTCGTGGTGGCCGCAGACGTAATAGTAATACCACGCTCCTGCTCCTGCACCATGTGATCCATCGTAGCGGTTCCTTCGTGAACCTCACCCATGCGATGAATCACACCGGTGTAATAAAGGATGCGTTCGGTCGTGGTAGTTTTACCAGCATCAATATGTGCAATGATGCCAATATTACGCACGCGGTCTAATTGCAAACGACTCATGATATCCAGTACCTAATTTCCTTAGAAGCGGAAATGCGAAAATGCCCGGTTAGCTTCAGCCATACGGTGCGTGTCATCACGACGTTTGACAGCAGCGCCCTGGTTCGTCGCAGCGTCCATAAACTCGTTGGCCAGTTTCTCCGCCATCGAACGGCCGCCACGACTGCGCGCCGCCATCAACAGCCAGCGCATGGCCAGCGAAAGCTGACGCCGAGCATCAACAGGCGTTGGCACCTGGTAGGTAGAACCACCCACACGGCGCGGCTTGACCTCAATCTGCGGTGTCACGTTTTGAATAGCCTGCTCAAATACTTCAATGGCTGGCCGCTTGGCCCGCTGCTCAATGAGATCAAAGCTGTTGTAGAGCACGCTCTGTGCGGTACTCTTTTTGCCATCGTACATAAGGCGGTTGACAAACATCGAAACATGGATATTGCCATATTTCAAATCCGGCACAACCTCTCGTTTTTCAGGACGATCTCGTCTTGACATCTTGCAATTCTCCGTAAATTAACAATCCAATTACTTCGGCGTTTTGGTACCGTATTTGGAACGGCCCTGCTTGCGCTTGTCCACGCCACCAGCATCCAACGTACCACGAACAATGTGATAACGAACGCCGGGCAAATCCTTCACACGGCCGCCACGCACCAAAACCACAGAGTGATCCTGGAGGCTGTGACCTTCGCCGGGAATGTATGCCGTAACTTCAATGCCATTAGTCAGCCGCACACGAGCCACTTTACGCAGAGCCGAGTTCGGTTTTTTCGGCGTCATGGTTTTCACCTGGGTGCAAACACCGCGCTTTTGCGGCGCACCTTTAGGCTGACGCGTCCGACGTTGCTTAAAAGAATTAAATGTCCACTGTAAGGCAGGAGCCGTGCTTTTCTTGCCTTTGGCGCTACGGCCCTTGCGTACAAGTTGATTAATCGTAGGCACGCTGGTTTATCTCCTTACTCTATTCCGACCTTAAACAGGTCCTAAACAATTTTTGCCTAGAGACTTTACGAACTTTTGTAACTTTCAAAAAGATCAAATATGGTGTGCTGCCCGTCTTCCTATTTACCCGACTTTACCCGACAAATGGAGGCCATCGCAGTTGTATCAACTCGATGGCCTCCACATGGTTTCACCTATTTAATTAGTAACTACGTATTTTCTAGTTACCTGTTTGGGCAGACATACGAACGGTGATTCTATCACAGATGTTACCGTTGTCAAACAGTTTATTCCTGTTTTTTAAACTACACAGGGTGTAAGGAGGCGGGTGTTTTCCACCCACCTTCCTTACGAAATTTTTAGCGGCGACTGCGGGCTAAATCCATCAAGCCAGTACCGGCCCACTTCTTGTTCTTCTTTTCATCTTCCTTGCCAAACCGCACCACTTCACCACTGTCAGTAACGGCCTCTACGGCCAGGCCCAGGCTTTGCAGCTCTTTCACCAACACGCGGAACGAGGCGGGTACGCCCGGCTCATCAATCGGTTCATTCTTGACGATTGATTCGTAGGTCTTCACGCGGCCCTGAACGTCATCGGACTTGATAGTGAGCATCTCTTGCAGGGTATAGGCAGCGCCGTACGCTTCCAACGCCCACACTTCCATTTCACCGAAGCGCTGACCACCAAATTGGGCTTTACCACCCAACGGCTGCTGGGTGACCAGGGAATAAGGACCAGTAGAACGGGCATGGGCTTTGTCTTCAACCAGATGTGCCAGTTTGAGCATATGCAGAATACCCACTGTGACTGGCTGGTCAAACGGCCGTCCCGACTTCCCATCGATCAGCATTTCCTTACCCAAAATCGGCAGAGGCTCATGGGTGATGGTCGTAATGCGGCTGGCCAACGATTGCAGTTCAGCCACATCTGCCTTGAGCGGGTCAACCCTTACATCTTCCGGCAGACCTTCGCCGTGTTTATCCAGCATGTAGCTGTACCACTCGCGGATACACACTTCAATGGCCGCTTTGTCGTTTTCCACCCAATCCAGCTTGCGCATCAACTCGTGGTTTTCCGGGAAGAGCAAATCAGGATCCAAGCCGCGGCCACGCACCCATTCGCGAGCAACGCTCCACTGGGCGTAGCGCAGATCAGTCTCCAGCCGCTCCACGTCAAACCCTTGTTCACCCAGCCAACCGGTGACAAAGAGACGCCGCGCCTCGTCTTGATCCTCCAAAGATTCCAGATCGTACTCAATTTCAGTCAGCCAATCCCACGCCCAGTTAACGGCTACCTGCCAGGCACGGCCCAACAACCAGGCCCGTGCCAGCTCGGCGGAGATTTCGCGCTCGTTGGCACCATCAAACACAGGCGTGATGGCCCGGAAACCCAGCCGGTGCGCGGCCCAGCCCAAATGCGCTTCCAGCACCTGGCCGATGTTCATACGGCCGGGCACACCAAGCGGACTCAGGATAATGTCAATCGGCGTCCCATCGGCCAGGAAAGGCATGTCTTCCATCGGCACGATCTTGGAAATAACACCCTTATTCCCATGGCGACCAGCCATCTTGTCACCCTCGGAGATTTTACGACGCTGAGCTACGCTGACACGCACCATCGTTTCGACCCCCGCAGGCAGGTCGCGGTCGTGCTGCCGGTCGAAGACATGCACATCCACCACCTTGCCCCGAGCGCCATGCGGCATACGCAGGCTGGAGTCTTTTACTTCACGCGCCTTGTCACCAAAAATGGCCCGCAGCAGTTTTTCTTCAGGGCTCAGTTCTTTTTCACCCTTGGGGGTGATCTTACCGACCAAGATATCCATCTCGTTGACATCGGCACCAACGCGGATGATGCCCCGCTCATCGAGGTCTTTCAGAGAATCTTCACTGACGTTGGGGATATCGTAGGTAATTTCTTCTGGACCGAGTTTGGTATCACGCGCTTCAACCTCGTGCTTTTCAATATGCACAGAAGTGAAGCGGTCCTCGCGCACCATACGTTCACTGACCAAAATAGAGTCTTCGTAATTGCCACCTTCCCAAGAAAGGAAAGCAACCAGCACATCCTGGCCCAAAGCCAGCTCCCCATACTGCGTGGAGGAGCTGTCTGCCAGCACATCACCGTGCTTCACACGCTGCCCTTTAACCACGATGGGGCGTTGGTCAATGCAGGTGCTTTGATTAGAACGGTCATATTTGCGCAGGTTGTAGGTACGTGGCCCATTTTCACCCACCACAATGATGGTATCGCCGGTAACATTGACAACCTCGCCATCTTCTTTGGCTACGACGATCTGGCCGGAGTTAATGGCTGCCTGCTGCTCCATGCCAGTGCTGACAATCGGAACGTCTGGCTGCAACAGCGGCACCGCCTGACGCTGCATGTTTGAACCCATCAGGGCGCGGTTGGCATCGTCATGGTCGAGGAACGGGATGAGCGCGGCCGAGATACCCACAATTTGCCGTGGGGCCACGTCAATAAAGTCGATACGCTGCACGGACGTGAAGCGGAATTGCAAATTACGGCGTGAGGAAACGCGCCGGTCGGCAAACTGGCCTCTTTCGTCAATGCGGGCGTTGGCCTGAGCAATGGAGTAATGGTCTTCTTCGTCGGCCGACATATAAATGATGTCGTCGGTGATAAACGGCTTCACCTGCACTTCAGCAATGCCTGCCTGTTTAATGGCCTTGGCATGTTTTTCAGTGATGGTTTCGTCCGCGGCCACGATGATTTCACCCGTTTCGGGATGAACGATATTGGCAAAGGCATCGTGATTGGCCAACTCGGCGCTGTCACCGGGAATGGTGTTACGCACGCGGCGGTAGGGCGTTTCGATGAAGCCATATTTGTTGACACGGCCGTATGTCGCCAAGCGACCAATTAGACCAATGTTCGGACCTTCCGGGGTTTCGATGGGGCAGATACGGCCGTAATGGCTGTGATGTACGTCACGAACTTCAAACCCGGCACGCTCACGGCGCAAGCCACCAGGGCCTAAAGCCGACAAAGTGCGCTTGTGGGTCAGTTCCGCCAGCGGATTGGCCTGTTCCATGAACTGGCTCAGCTGCGAACTGCCGAAGAACTCGCGAACGGCCGCAACCACGGGCCGAATGTTGATCAGCGAAACCGGGGTCACCGTGTCGCTGTCGCGAATGGACATACGCTCGCGCACCACCCGCTCCATGCGGCGCAAACCAACGCGCAGCTTGGCCTGCAGCAGCTCACCCACCGTCTTTACCCGGCGGTTACCCAGGTGATCAATGTCATCAGGCCCTTCCAGGCCGTTGTTGATGTTGACCATGCGGCGCACCAGCTGCACGATGTCATGCTGGGTGATGGTACGGTGCGTCAGCGGTACAGCATCTTGCAAGCCCAATCGTTTGTTCAGCTTATAACGGCCGACACGCGCCAGATCGTAGCGGCGTTGATCAAACAGCTGCTCGTGCAGATATTGGGTGGCGTTGTCCAGTGTGGGCGGATCGCCGGGGCGCATACGCTTGTAGAACTCAATCAGCGCCTGCTCGGCCAACGGCTTGTCCGGGTCCCACATCGGTTCTTGTTCGATGCTGCCCTGAATGTAGAGGTGCTCACCGTTGGTATCAATGTCTTCAAAGAGGGCAAAAATTTCTTCGTCACTGCCTTTTTTGAGCAGCGGTTTTTTCAGCCCGTCATCCACGGCGGCCATGGCGCGCAGGAATAGGGTCACCGGCACGGTCCGTTTGCGGTTGAACTTGACGGTGATGTAATCTGTCTTGCGGGTTTCAAACTCCATCCAGGCGCCGCGATCGGGGATGAGTTTGCCCATGGCCAACGGCCGTCCCGTAGTGCGCTCATCCTGAACTTCAAAATAGGCACCGGGAGAGCGAATCAGCTGGCTGACCACAACACGCTCGGTGCCATTAATAATGAAGGTGCCAGCCGGAGTCATGAGCGGAAAATCACCCATGAAAATATCCTGCACAATGGGCTGGTCCTGGTCGGTGCTGTACAGCATAGCCTTCACGTATAAAGGCGCTGCATAGCTCATATCCCGCTCGACACACTCTTCCACTGAATACTTCGGTTCCCCAAACCAGTAGGTCAGATTAAACCCTTCCACCTCTGGACGATTGCTGGGAAAGTACAGTTTCAGATCCCCATTAAAACTCTCAATGGGCGAGATTTCGTCGAACAGCTCAGCCAGACTCTCCTCGACAAACTGTTGGAAAGAATCCAACTGCACGTCGATGAGCGTGGGCAGCTCAAGCAGTTCAGTCATGCGGGCATAATTTTTTGTTGGAAGTTTAGACATTTAAGATTCCTGCTCCCTAAGATAGTTACCACACTTTCTAAAAGGCGAACCCACCACAATTCAGCTCATGACAATAACCACAAACAAAGGGTGCAACGATTCCCTCAAATTGTTGCACCCCTTTTTCTCAATTTTAACTGTCCTTCGGCCAGTTCTTTGCCGTTTTAGCGCAGTTAAGTCGTGGCATTTTTGCACGTTGTAATGAACGAATAGCAATTCGCGAACGGGGATTATAGTGATGCGGCTCTACTTTGTCAACTTCCTATATAAGGAAACGATGTGTTCACCGGCTTTTTGCCAGCTGTAGGTTTGCAGCGCCCGCTGGCGCAGCTGCTGGCCCAACTCGCGGCGGTGCTCCGGTTGGTGCAGCAAGGTGGCAATGGCTTCCGCAAAGGCCGCCACATCGCCGCTGGGGGCGTAGACGCCCCAATCCGCCAGGTATTCGCGGTGAACGGCCGAATCATACGCCACCACCGGTTGAGCCAACGCCATGTAGTTGAGCAGCTTGCCGCTGCCCTCACTGGTGGACATTTTTGGGGCCACAGCAATATCACCCAAAGAGAGATAGGCGGGCGCGTACTGGTACTGCACCTTTCCAGTGAACGTCACACAATCCAACACCCCCGCCTGATGCGCTACAGATTTGTAGTGCGCCACGTTGGGATAGCCCATGATGAGAAAGTGAAACTTTTCTCCGGCCTGTTTGAGGCGTA
>CAUJGI010000664.1 GCA_963169155.1 Chloroflexota bacterium | reverse complement strand
GGCTGGGCCTCTACATCGGCGCAGAGCTGGTGCGCGACCGGCACACATTGGAGCCAGCCGCCGCAGAAGCGTCCTACATCGCCAACCGGATGCGCGAAAAGGGCATCCTTATCAGCACCGATGGGCCGCTGCACAACGTGCTCAAAATCAAGCCGCCGCTGGTTTTTACAGAAGAAAACGCCGATTTTTTGGTGAAAACGTTGGGGGAAATTTTAGAGGAATTGTGAATCGTGAATGGTGAATTGTGAATTGTGAATGAGTTGACCCGTTCACAATTCACTATTAATTTTCACCATTCACTATTTCTTAGGCATCACCAACCACAGAATGAAATAGGGAATCGCTGACACGCCGCCCGGCAGCAGCAAGATGAAAAACAGGAGCCGGAACCAAAAAACGTTGATACCCGTCCAGGCCGCCAGGCCACCGCACACGCCAGCAAAAATACCATTTTGTCGTTGTAAACGATTGTCTTTTACACTCATTTGATTACCTCCATAAGGAACAAGTGGCCACAAGCGCCACCTGATAGTTCATTAATTGTTCTGTCCCTTTTTACGCAGGTAGGCGGGAATCGTTGCAAGTTGCAAGTTGGAGGTTAAAGGTGAACTTTGCCACGTGCAACCTGCCACTTGCCACCCCCAAAATGCACCTTGATCGATAGGCAACCTACCAAATCCACCACCCAACCTGCTACACGTTGTGCAAGCCAGTGGCATAGATGCGATTGACGTACCAATCCACCTCCGCCTGGAGGCCATCAGCAAGTTGTGTATGGGGCGCAAAGCCCAACAGCTGCCGCGATTTGCCGATGTTGGCACAGGTGTGCAGCTGGTCGCCAGGGCGCTTGGGCCTGAAATCCAGTCGGGCCTTTTTGCCCATGATTTGCTCGATGAGGGCAATGCCCTCGCCTGTTGTCATTTCCACATCACTGCCCAAGTTGATGATTTCGCCAATCACTTTTTCCGGCTGGGTCAACACCGAGACAAAGCCTTGAACAATGTCGCCGACAAAGGTGTAGCTGCGCGAATGGTTCTGGCTGCCTTCAAAAAGCGGGAACGGCGTGTCGGTGAGAATGCTGCGGATGAGCTTGGGGTAGAGCTTTTCCGGCCGTTCGCGCGGACCGTAGACAGAAAAAATGCGCAGCGAGCAGGCGGGAAACCCTTTTTCGCGGTGGGCGGCCAGGGCCAGCTGCTCGGCGGCCAGCTTGGTAACACCGTAATACGAGGTTGGTTTAGGGGCGGCATCTTCGGGATCGTAGGCGTGACGGCCGTATACCGAAGACGTCGACACATTCACAAAACAGCGCAGCGACGGCTGCTGCTGGCAGGCGGTGAGCAGTTTGTCCGTCGCCACCACATTGTTGCGCACATAGTCCGCCAGCGGCGTGCTGGCCGAAATGCCCGGCTGACCCGCCAGGTGGAACACAAAAGCCGCCCCATCCAGCGCAGCGGACAAATCATCGGCAGCCAGATCCAGGCGATGCAGCGTGACGCCCGCTGCCTGGACATCTTCCGCATTCGCCTGCTTGAGTTGGGCCGCATAATAGTCGGTAAAGCTGTCGATCCCCACCACGGTATGTCCCTGGTGGGCCAAAGTTTCAGCCAGATGGGAGCCGATAAAACCAGCCGCGCCCGTAACCACAATTTTCATGGGAACCTTCCTTTTACTTGGAAATGTTGGCCCAAAGAGTGTACGGCAAACGGCCGTCTTGCCCAACCACGAAAGCTAAACGTTTGCCCTCTTTGCCTCAACAAAACCGATAGATTGTTGGTTGATAAACGCTGCTTCTCGCTCTATACTGGCAATCGCTTTATTGTCACGGTCAAGCTCAAAATCGGAGAAGAAGATGTCCCAGAGTTATCAGGCAATTTACCAGAAATGGCAAAATGATCCGCACGGTTTTTGGGCGGACGCGGCTGAGGCAATTGATTGGTATAGGAAATGGGACACCATTTTGGAAGAGGCAGATGCCCCCATTTATCGCTGGTTTAGCGGGGCAGAAGTGAACAGCTGCTACAATGCGCTGGATCGGCACGTGGCAAACGGCCGTTCCCATCAACCCGCCCTCATTTACGACAGCCCCGTCACCAACACCGTGCAAACCTACACCTACGCCGAACTGCTGGACCAGGTAGCCCGCTTTGCCGGGGTTTTGCAGCAAAACGGCGCAGCCAAAGGGGATCGCGTCGTCCTCTACATGCCGATGGTGCCTGAAGCGGTCATCGCCATGCTGGCCTGCGCCCGCATCGGGGCGATTCACTCCGTGGTGTTTGGCGGGTTTGCCGCCCGCGAACTGGCCACCCGCATCGACGACGCTAAACCCAGGCTCATCGTCTCCGCCTCCTGCGGCATCGAGGTAAACCGGGTTATTGCCTACAAGCCGCTGTTGGATGAAGCCATCGAGCTGTCCACCCACAAACCTGCCACCTGCGTGATTTTGCAACGGCCGCAGGCGCAAGCCACGCTGGTCGATGGGCGGGATGTGGATTGGCACACCGCCATGCAGCAGGCCGAACCGGTGGCCTGCGTGCCTGTCGCCGCTACCGATCCGCTGTACATCCTGTACACCTCGGGCACCACCGGCATGCCCAAGGGCGTGGTGCGCGACAACGGCGGCCATCTCGTCGCCCTCACCTGGAGCATGAAATACATCTACGGAGTGCAGCCCGGCGACGTCTTCTGGGCCGCTTCCGACGTGGGCTGGGTAGTGGGGCATTCATACATCGTCTACGCCCCGCTGTTTTACGGCTGCACCACCGTTTTGTACGAGGGCAAGCCAGTGGGCACACCCGATCCGGGCGCTTTTTGGCGGGTGATTGACCAGCACAAGGTCAACGTCTTGTTTACCGCCCCCACCGCCTTCCGTGCCATCAAGCGGGATGATCCCAACGGGACCTATTTGCAGAAATACGATTTGAACCATTTCCGCACGCTTTTTCTGGCGGGCGAACGGTGCGATCCGGCTACGCTGCAATGGGCCGAGGAGCAGCTAAACGTGCCG
>CAUJGI010000663.1 GCA_963169155.1 Chloroflexota bacterium | reverse complement strand
AGTTCGTTGCAGTGACCGCCACCCAACAAATGAATGCCTAAATCGGCCACATCTTGGGCCAAATTCTCCAATTCCGCCTGGCAAATATGTCCTGGCACCACAATCATCTCTGCGCCAGCGTCCTTCACCTGGGGCACCACTTCACGCAGCGCCGTTTCATAGTCCACAAAATCAAACTGGGCCACGTTAACTGGATTGGTCGTTGTGGGCGTGCTGCGGGTGGTCAGGCCAATGATCCCCACCTGAATCTCGTTGACAGTGATGATGGTGTACGGCCGTATCCCCAAATCTTCTGGCGTAGTCCCATCCGCTTTGTAGCGAATGTTCGCGCTCAAAAATGGAAATTCAGACTCAGCGGCCCGGGCTTTTAGCATTTCCAGCCCAAAATCAAACTCGTGATTGCCCACGGCGGCCGCGTCATATCCCATCGCATTCATCACTTCCGCCATACTTTGCCCCTGAAACCAGGTGGAAATGGCCGGTCCAGTCCACATATCACCACCGCTCAACAGCAAGAAGCTACCATCTGGCTGGTAGCCTTCGGCGGTGCGCCAAAGCCCTACTAAATTGGCCGCGCTGGCGCCCGCCTGCAAACCGGCCATCCAACCGTGCTCATCGTTGGTGTATAAAACCGTAATTTCGCGAACGGAATCCGCTGAGCTGCTGGTGGGCGGCACGGCCGTTGCCTGAGCCGTCTCCACAACCGTGGGCACAATGTCAACCGTGTCTTGAGTTGGTGTGGAAGCGGTGGGTGTAACGGCCGTTTCCCGGCACCCCAGTGACAGGACAAATAGCAACCCCACAAACTGCCAGAGTATCCATTTTTTTCGCTGCATAAAAGTCACTCCTTTTTAAAAATGAAGTCCGTACGCAACTTTGCCTCCTCCCACGTGAAAAAGCAAACAAAACGCTATCTCCTTACAAAACAGTGCGTGTTTCTTTCTTGTGACGAAGAGTTCCACCAAAAATCCACAAAAACCGCCAATTTGCGCAAACCTTAATGTAAATTTTATAGACAAATATCTAACTGAAGCTATCATATGCCAAGGTCTGGCTAGGTTAAGAGGAACTCCTCCCCCCAAACTGGCACGAGAGAAACGCGACTGGAACAACCCTAGTCCAGGCCCAGACGAATATCCACCCCTTCCTCGACCCGGATATTTGTCGTAGCTCAAATCCACACCCTCCTGTGACTTGAGCGGGCCGCCCTCCGGGGCGGTTTTTTTTTGCCAGTTTGCCTAATTGTGGAACCTGAATTTATACTTTTTCGTTAACCGTGTATAAGCTGCAAATTTTTAGCGTCAGGAATCCCTTGATTTCACAAAAGGCCTCCAAAAAATGAAGATTCAGCGATTTTTTACACCCGTTATTGGCATAAGCGCGCTGCTTTTGCTGTTGATTTTTCTGGCAGCCTGCAGCGGCGGTGCTGATGAAGCGGTTCAGGATACAAGTGGAACCGATACGGAAGCTGTAGAAGATAGCGCTGAAAGTGAAGCTATTGCCGATGACGTTCCCAGTGCCACCGGCAGTGAAGAAGACAGTGGCGAATTCCCGCCCACGCCCGAAACGGGCAGCAAAGTTAGCGCAACGCGCATCGCTCCAGGGCAATCATCGGCCTCTAATACGGCCGTCGCCACCACCCCACCCACCAACCGCACCAATTCCGAGACGCTCAACACTACCAGCCAAATCGATTTACTCCTGGTGATTGATGCCACCGGCAGCATGGCGTCCGAACTCAGCCAACTCCAGGCCGGTTTGGCCAAAGTAGCAGCCGGATTAGCCACTTTGCCCGGTACACCAACGATGCGTTATGGATTTGTTCTGTACCGCGACCGGGACAAAGGGGAATCAACCCAACTTTTTACGCTAACACCCAATTGGGCGCTGTTTGCAGAAAATTTGACGGCCGTAACCGCCTTTGGCGGTGGCAACTATCCCGAAGATGTAAACCAAGGCCTTTACCAGGCCGTTACCAACATGAACTGGCAGCCGGATGCCACCAAACTTTTGATTCTTCTGGGGGACGCCCCACCACATTTAACAAGTTCTGTTTACCCCTCACTTGAAGAAACAGCCGTCATGGCCACAAAGCGCAATATCACCATTTACACCATCGGCAGTAGTGGCCTGGATGAGGCAGGCGCGGCCACTTTTCAACAACTGGCGCAGAACCACAACGGCCGTTTCTTGTATCTTACCGACATGCCAGGGGAAGTTCCTCCCGCAGCAACGGCCGTCTACGCCACAACCGAACTGCCCGCCCTGTTGGTTGACATCGTTGCCGAAACGCTGAATGAACCCGCTCCTTGAGGACATTTACAGCAACAAACTGTTGGCTAAAAACTTGGTGGAATGGGTAGAAAAGAAGAAAGGCCAGGCTTTCACCTGGCCTTTCACTATGGAAGTAAACACCTACTGTGAAGTAAACGAGGCAGGGCACCTGTTTACAACAACCCGATTCAACAACTCGCTGTAAGAGTACCCCTGGCAGGATACTGGCTCACCCAAAAACTACTATCTTGAAGAGGCAGTTTTTATGTTAAGCCGTCGTAAAGTTCAACGCTATTGAGTGCAATCAAATCTACAAATTTTAGGAAGCTGGTGCTGTTACGAATGTAACAACAAAACCAAGACAATCCAGATTACACATTATGTTTTGACTCTGCCGTTTATTCTTTAACGGCGGCTTATACGTATTATCATATCAGCTTTAACCAACAGCCCTAGTGCCATTTGTCATATGCAATTTATGACATTCTTCAACTATCAATTTGGCAGACAAATCAGGTGGTTATGCGCCGGTTAACTCGTACAGCTCCACAAGGACACCATTGGCAGATTTTGGGTGAATGAAGGCAAATTTACGGCCGTCGGACCCCACAACGGGTGCTTCATTGATCAGCTGAACACCAACTGCCTTTAAGCTGGTGAGAGTAGCAGCAATATCATCGACTTCAAAACATAGATGATGCATTCCAGGGCCTCGTTTTTCCAAGTAACGAGCAACGCCGCTCTCATCATCGGTGGGCTTTAGCAGCTCTATCTTGCTATCGCCAACTGGCAAGAAAGCCACATCCACGGCCTGGCTATCCACATGCTCGGTATGGGCCAGTTTCAGGCCCAAAGCATCAACCCAAAAGCGCAGCGATTCTTCTAAATCTGATACAACAATTGCGATATGGTTTACCTTTTTGATCATATTACCACCCACCTTTTTGCCCAATTCCAAACGGATTGGGCCGCAATGTAAAGTAGTTTACATTTCCGATGTAGCTAGTTCACCAACATTGTTTTTCAAAGTCCGGTAAACTGAAGTTTATAGTTGAGTTGTAGCAAATAAATCTTGTACTGGTAACTGTAACAAAATTGTATTTTTATTAACATTCTATCTTCCAAATTTCCTCTTTTCTCCTTCTTCTCCTCTTCCCGCAAAAAGCCTCGCTAAGCGAGGCTTTTTGTGTTCCAGGGGTGCTACAAAGTTGCCTGCTGCTGTAGAGCTTGCAGCCATTCTCTTTCTGCCATTTGCAGGCCGCTGTCGGAACTATTGGACAACGGCCGTAAGCCACGAGCCGCCGATTGACCCGCCAGTTCGTGTTGTCCTTGCAGCAACCGCACCGCTGCTTCAGCCCGGCAAAAAAGGGGATCAACATTCCGTCGATTGATTTTTATCTGGGAAAAAGAGTCCAGCGCGGTTTCCAAATCTTTTGAAAAGATAGCCACCAGATACGCCTTTTCCAGAGCCAGGCGCGGCCGCATACCGCAAACCCAGGCAATCGGCAGGTTTAAAGCCTCTTCCAGTAGAAGCAGAGCTTGCTGCGGCCGTTTTTTGTCCAGCGTATGGTGATAATTCATGACCAGCGCGGTGAGATAGTCGTGGCTGTTATCGGGCTGGGTAAGTGCCTGGCGGAGCAGTTGTTCATTCCAGGCAGACGGCCGTTCCCCACTTAGATCGGCAGCGTTTAGCTGGACTAGGGCCTGCCACCGCTCAGCCTCGGACAGGCGGGCCAGCAGTATGACAATACGCCCGCCGTCGGCCACAAGGCCGTTGTGGTAACTACCAGGGTACAAAGACGTGAGCAGGAAAAAGTAGGCAGTGATGGCGGCAAATAAACAACATTCCCACAGCCACAAATAATCCAGCATACGCCGCAAATCGCTGCCCAGGTAAAACACAACGACCAATGCCACCAACGAGAGCAACAAGCTAGCCAACGGCCCGCCCAGAGCAAACCAGAGCAGCCTGCGGGCTAAATTATCCATCTGGCTGGGCAGGCTGGCAGCCAGACCATTAAAAAGGGAACCACCGCGCTGCCACTGAAGTTGAAGACGGCCGTTTATCCGCGAAATCCGCACCAGCCCCACCACCAGCGTGTGAAAACGAAACCGAACCAGATACCCGGCCAGCAAGTGACCTGATTCATGGACCATGGCGGTGAGCAGCAGCACCAACGTCATGGCAGCCAACACCCGCCAGCCACTTTGGAATATCGAGTTTTGTGATGCCAGGCGCAGGCGCAGCAGCAATTCTGGCCAGTTGAGGAGCAGCGTGAGGAAAACGGCCGTTAACGACAAGTTAAACAGCCACTGCCACACCGTTAGCAGCCTGGAGGTTCCCGCCTGCCTGGGCACCACCCTTTTTTCCGTCAACCGATTTCTGCTCCAAAAAACAACATCCGATGAACTCACAGCACATCGGATGTTGACAAGCGAAAAGGTGCTGCCAACCTTATCTCATCAAGTCGGCGACAACCGCTTTTTCTTCCTGCAGCTCTTGCTCCGTCAGGGCAACTTTCTCACGGGCAAAATCGCTTAAGGTAAGGCCCTGCACGATTTCATAGCCACCCTGCCCATCGCTGACGACGGGGAAGGAGAACATCAACCCTTCTTCGATGCCGTAGCTGCCGTCTGAAGGCACGGCGGCAGAGAACCAGTGACCTTCGGGGGTTTTGGCCTCGAAGCTCATGACGTGGTCCAACGCAGCGTTGGCCGCCGACGCTGCCGATGATTTGCCACGGGCGGCAATGACAGCCGCACCACGCTTCTGCACCATACTGATAAATTCGCCGCGCAGCCAATTATGATCGGTAATGACTTCCATGGCAGGCTTGCCATTGATTTTGGCGTTTTCGGCATCGGGGTACTGGGTAGCGCTGTGGTTACCCCAAATCGTGACGTTGCTTACGGCCGTTACCGGGACACCCGCTTTTTGCGCCAGCTGAGCATACGCCCGATTTTGATCCAGGCGAGTGAGGGCACTGAACCGGTTGCTGGGCACATCTGAATTGTTCATGGCGATAAGGGCATTGGTATTGGCCGGATTCCCCACAACAACCGCCCGTACATCGTCGGCGGCTTTGTTGAGGGCACGACCCTGACCCACAAAAATTGGTCCATTTTCGCGAATGAGATCGCCGCGTTCCATGCCCGCACCGCGTGGCTTGGAACCAACCAACATGGCCCAGTTAATGCCGTCAAAAGCAACTTCTGGATTGTCTGTGATAACAACTTTTTCTAACAGGGGATAAGCACAGTCG
>CAUJGI010000662.1 GCA_963169155.1 Chloroflexota bacterium | reverse complement strand
GAAGGCAGAGAAGTCGGCCAGCCCTTTGAGTGACAGGGTTTTGGTGATTGCCGCTGTCAGGGTGGTTTTACCATGGTCCACGTGACCAATCGTGCCAATATTCACATGTGGTTTTCCGCGCACAAATTTTTCTTTACCCATCGTTAATAAACCCTTGTTCCTTATTGATTTGTCTAAATTATTGATTGCAAATTTAGAATCTCTGAGGCAAGCTTGTTACACGGGAGGTATTGTGGCGCTTGCCGTTTTCACAACAATACCCCGCTATCTGGTGTTTTACACGAGATAAACGGGGCAGAGAGCCCACGATGGGATTTGAACCCATGACCTCATTCTTACCAAGAATGTGCTCTGCCTGCTGAGCTACGTGGGCATCTTCAGTAAGGCGTACCGGTAAACAGTGATCGTAATTTGTATATGAATACTGATTACTGGACACAACTTACTGGAAGGTGGGCCAGGTAGGACTCGAACCTACGAAGGCTATCGCCAGCGGATTTACAGTCCGCCCCCTTTGCCACTCGGGACACTGACCCAGGATTATTATCTGTGTTAAACCGGAGCACGTTGCTCAAGCCGACGATGGGACTTGAACCCATAACCTATGCTTTACAAGAGCATTGCTCTGCCAATTGAGCTACGTCGGCGCGTATCTCATATATGAATCTTTTAAGTAAATTATAGGCAAGCCATCCCCGCTGCTCTCTGAGCAACCTCAGGCGGGTAAGTATAACATTTGTGTTTTTTTCGTCAAATAGATTTTTTTGCCAGAATTTTGTGGTATACGGCCGTTTTCAACAGCTCGCATTACAAAAGATTGGGAAAAAACGGGCAGATTTGCGGGCTTGTTCGTTTATAATAGGCGCAGGAATAAGTTTGTAGCGTGGTTTTGGGAGTTTGTTATGGACATTTCGGTAAGTCGGCTGAACGGCCGTTTGGCCTCGAAGCTGCCACTTGAATTACCGCTGGGCCTGGTGTTTGTCGTGGGGACAGTAAGTCGGCTGCATAAAGATGGCTTTGTCCTGGTGGATGCGACCCATTATTTGAACTGCCACACCAGGGATGATACCCAGCTGCACGTGGGGGATGAGGTACGTGCCAGTGGTCATCTGATGTTTGACCCCGAGCGTCTCCAGTATTATTTGTTGGCCCGAGACATCGAAGTGATGAAGAGTGATCCGCTGGGAGCGTTGACGGGTAATTCCCGCGAAATTCTGGCGGATAGTGAGGAGCTCCTGACGGCGTTAACGGCCGTTAAAGCCCGGGCTGCCGCCGCACCCGAAGCGACGGGCCAGGATTTGCCTGTTTGGGTGCGTAAGCTGGCGCCGCCAGAGGTCCAGGCTGAGTCCGAAGAGGCGCCTGAGGAACCGGTGCTGAATAACCCAAGACGCACGGCCGTTCTCGACGAAAAGCTGGTCACTATACTTGCCGCCGCAATGGACAGCGAAGAGGAGCTGGAGGTAACGCCGGAGCTGCTGGCGCCGTATGTGCCCCCGACGCCGGTGCCAACGCGAGTTGATCAAACGGAGGGTGCAATGGGGGAGGATTCGGCCGTTGCCGTGGCCAATTTGCCAACCAGCTACCGCCCCGCCAACCGGGAAGATACAGATTGGCTGGTAATTTTGCTCATCATTAGCTTTTTTGTCTTGACGATTGCTGCAGCTGTGACCATCATTCTGCTGCTCATTTAAGTAAACCGCACAAAGTTCTCGAAAGAAAGAAGCGTAGATTTTGTGCGGTTTACATGATTAGTTTCCGTGATAAACGACAATTCGAGGAGTGTATGCCTGACTTGAACTCTGCCGAACGGCCAGTAACGATTCTGTGCCTGGCCAGCTATTTTAAGGGAACCACCTTTCTAACCGCCGCCAAACAGGCAGGCTGTCGCGTCGTCCTGGTGACGCGGGAAAAACTGCACCACGAGCCGTGGCCCTGGGAAAGCATCGACGACGTGTTTTACATGCCGCAGCTTGCCAAACAGCCGGACATTATCTATGCCATCGCTTACTTTATGCGGGGCAAGGCGGTGGATCAGATCATCCCGCTGGATGATTATGATGTGCTGACGGTGGCAGCGCTGCGCGAGCATTTCCGCCTGCCCAACATGGGCGAGTCGCTGATGCGGCATTTTCGCGACAAGCTGGCGATGCGGGTGAAGGCGCGGCAGGAAGGGTTCAGGGTGCCGGAGTTTACGGCCGTTTTCAACTACGATCAGCTGCGTGACTTTATGGGCCGGGTGCCGCCACCATGGCTGCTTAAGCCGCGCGCCGAGGCGGGGGCAATGGGCATCAAGCGCATGGACCATTCCGAGATGCTGTGGCGCAAGCTGGATGAGCTGGGCGATTTGCAGTCGTACTTTTTGCTGGAGCAGTATGTGGCTGGCCCGGTTTACCACGTCGATGCGATTGTGTGGCAGGGCAAGGTGGTTTTTGCCACGGCGCACCAATATTTGCAGCCCCCCATCGACGTCGCTCACGACGGCGGCGTTTTTGTGACGCGCACGATGCCGCGCCAGGACAAAGAGACAAAAGCGCTGATCAAGCTGCACAACCAGCTCATCTTGGCGCTGGGCATGGCGCGTGGCGTGGCGCACACCGAATTTATCAAGGGACCAGACGGCAAATTTTACTTCCTGGAAACGGCCGCACGCGTCGGGGGAGCCAATATCGAGCAGTTGGTGGAGGCGTCCAGCGGGATAAATTTGTGGGCGGAGTGGGCGCGGCTGGAAACGGCCGCTCTGCGCGGTGAAGATTACCAGGTGCCTGAAGACAAAGGGGCGTATGCCGGGGTAATGATTTGCCTGGCGCGGCAGGAGTGGCCCGATTTGTCTGGCTATCAGGACCCGGAAATTGTGTACCGCGTATACAAACAGCAGCACGCCGGGCTGATTGTGGCCTCGCCGCAGCAGGAGCGTGTCGAGCAGCTCATCCGCGACTACAGCCAGCGCTTTGCCCACGACTTCCTGGCCGTGGCCCCGCCGTTGGACACCGC
>CAUJGI010000661.1 GCA_963169155.1 Chloroflexota bacterium | reverse complement strand
TCCACGCCGCTGAGGCCAATCGCGTCCACGCCCGCCGCCAGCAGCGCGGTGACGATTTGTTTGTTGGTCTGCCCGCTCAGCGCCATCTGCACCACGCTGATCATTTCCCGGTCGGTTACCCGGTGGCCATCTACCTTGGTTGATTGCAGCCCCACTTTTTGCTCCAGGGCCACAATCGCCCGTCCACCGCCATGCACGATGATGGGTGGTACGGCCGTTCCCGCCACATACGCTGCCAACCCCGCTAAAAATCCCGGATCGTCCAGTTCATTGCCACCAATTTTTAATACTTGCATGATGTACCTCGAAAAAATGTTTTGGAGTGGAGAATGGTGCGTGAAACGTGAAACGTGATATTTTTCTTCACGTTTCACGTTTCACGCCATCAAGCCCATCGTCTCCTCAATGCCAAACACCACATTCATATTCTGCACCGCCTGCCCGGCTGCGCCTTTTATCAGGTTGTCGATGGCCGAAGTGATGATGAGGCTGTTCCCGACCAGGGTCAGGCCGATGGCGCAGCGGTTGGTGTGGGTGACGTGGGCCAGGGTGGCCAATTCACCGTCGGGCAGCAGGCAGATGAAGGGTTCATCGCTGTACATCTGGGTGAAATACGGCCGTATCTCCTCCAAGGTCACCGGCTCGGCAAAGTTGACATAAATTGTGGACAAAATGCCCCGCTCCACCGGCAGCAGGTGGGGCGAGAAGATCAAGGGCGGCGCGTCCGGTCGGAACCAGCCCATCACCTGCTCAATTTCCGGCAGGTGGCGGTGGCTGCGGCCGATTTTGTACGGCGAAAAGTTGTTGTGCGCTTCGACAAAGTGGGTGTTTTGCGTGGGCGTGCGGCCCGCCCCGGAAATGCCAGACTTGGCATCGGCGATGATGGGGCCGATGATGGGCAGGTTAGAGGTGAGCAACGGCCGTAACGGCAGCAAAATGCTCGTGGGGTAGCAGCCGGGGGTGGCCACCAGTTTGGCTCCTGGCAGCTGGTTGCGGGCAAACTCGGTGAGGCCGTAAACGGCGTCGGCCAGCAGGTGTGGGGCCGGGTGGGCTTTGTCATACCAGCTGGCGTAGGTGTCAGCGTCTTTCAGGCGAAAGTCGGCGCTGAGATCGATGACGGTAACCCCGGCGGCCAGGGCGAGGACGGCCGTTTCCGCCGCGGCTGCGTGTGGCAGGCACAAAAATACCACATCCACCGCGTCCAGGGGCGCTTCTTCCCCCAAAATCAGCGGCAGTTGTGGTGCCTGTGGATATACATCGGACAGCTTCTGGCCCGCAAACGACTGCGATGTGGCAAACGTCATCGCCACCTGCGGATGCCGCTGCAACAGCTTTACCAATTCATAGCCGGTATAGCCCGTAGCCCCAAAAATGCCTGCTCTAATCATCTTCAAACTCCAATTTTTTGCCACAGAGAGCACAGAGTTTTTAGAGGTTTTTCTCTTTTTCCTCTGTGTCCTCTGTGGCCAATTTCCAAAAAAAAACCGCCAGACTCTCGTGAAGTCTGGCGGTTCGGGTTGCGCGTGTCTTTTTTAGGTTGACTCAGGCAAGCTCAAATACCAGACTATGTGTCTGGCGGCGGCGGCGGATTACGCGAAGAGCTTGGGAGTTAATAAACGTGTTCATCGTGGCAGAAATTTAACAAATAAATTTTGGCTGTCAATGGCAAATTAAAAATTAGGAGATTTTGCCCAGAATTGACCCCATTCTTTGGGCAATCCTGCTAATTTTGGCATAAATGGAACCGGTTGGTGGCAGCGGGCGGGGCATTGAAAACAGCAAACCAAGGCGCAAAAGGAGATAAAAACGGCCGTTTCAACGAGAAACGGCCGTCCTGGTAGGCGTATTTCACTAACTCCTCCCCTCCAAATTAAACAGTTTCCCGTGTTATAATTTGCCCGACACATTGTCACCAAGAGGATGCCACGCGCCGTGACCGCTTCATGACGAGATCACAGATACCGCCAATAATTCTCTCAGGGTCGTAATATGCATATGCACGCCTACTGGTCAAAGCTAAAAATAAAATCGCGCTACATGTCTATGGCAACGGCCGTACTCGATGGGCAGTCTCTTGAGCAGCAGGCACGCATGTTAACCCGTCTGGTATCTGTGATTCTGTTTACCACCCTTCTGATTTCACCCATTTGGGTACTCCTCTCCCCCGATTTTATTGCGGCACGCTACATTTCCGTTGGCCTTGTTGCGGCGCTGTGTGTGACCTACCTATTAAGCCGCCTTGGGCAGATTCAAACGGCCTCGCTGCTGCTAGCGTTGACCCTTATTGCCCTGATTTTTGCTACTTTTTTCTCAGCACCGGGCTCCATCACGGAGCGCATGCTCACGCTCAATTTTCTCATCCTGGTGGTGATGGTTACCAGCCTGTTCATCCCCCGTCTTACGCTGATTGTCGCTGCCCTTAGTTTGGCCACCATTGGTGCCTTTTTCTTTGTCCCAGATGCGCCACCCACCGTCACCTTTGCTTATCTCGTCTTTTTTCTCTCGATTATTTCCTTGGGCGCGGCCTATAACCAGTTGAGTGGCAAATATAAACGGCAGCTGCTGGAGAGTGAAGAACGCTACCGCTCGGTGGTGACTGCCATGTCGGAAGGTGTTGTGTTGATGTCCAGAGATGGGGCGATTGAGACGTTTAATAAGGCGACGGAACAGATCCTGGGCTTGACTGAAGACCAGATGCGGGGCCGCAATGTACTCGATCCCACCTGGCAGGCCGTCCATGAAGACGGCACCCCCTTTCTTGGCGAAGATTATCCCCTAATTGTAACGCTCAAGAGTGGGAAGCCGCTTTCCGGTGTTGTCATGGGCCTCACCCATCCGAATGGTGAATTCCACTGGATTTCTATTAATTCCCAGCCAATCATGCACCCTGGCGATGAAACGCCGTTTGCCGTAGTGGCCTCGTTTACCGACATTACGACCCGCAAGCAAGATGAACGCGCCCTCAAGGAAGCTCAAAAGCGGTATCACGCTTTATTTGATCAGCGGCATGATGCCGTGTTTATTTTGGACCTGGCAGGCAAGCATTTGGATGCCAATCGTCGCGCCGCGGAACTGCTCGGTTATTCTGTGGAGGAAATTCAACAGCTGACCTTTCTCGATTTATCGGGTGAACCGACCCAAAGCGAGGATAAGTTGGCCCGGCTGGTGGCTGGCGAAAGCCTGCCTATGTACGAACGGACATTTCGCAAGAAAGACGGCCGTGAAATACCGGTGGAAATAAATGTGGAGTTGGTCCGGAATCTGGATGGCCAACCACGGCACATTCAAAGCGTAGTGCGCGACATTTCTGAGCGAAAACGGACCCAGCAAAATGAGCTTGAATTGGCCCTGGAGAAAGAACGAACCCGCGTCTTAACCACCTTTGTGCAGGATGCATCTCACGAGTTCAGGACCCCACTTTCCATCATTAACACAGCGGCCTATGTAATGGCGCGTTTGCCAGACGCCGACCAACGCCAGGAACGCGCCGCGCTGATCAAAGAACAGGTTAAGCGAATTATGAAGCTGACGGAAATGCTCCTGTTAATTACCAAGTTGGAAGGGAGCCCGCTGCAAGAAACCGAACAGGTAGACATCGATTATATTTTTAGCCTGGTGTGCCAGAGGCTCAAGAAGGATGACAATGAGGTTCCAGCAGTGCAGTTTAGCAGTGCCGCAGATTTGCCGCTGGTGCCGGGCAATAAGGAAGAGTTAGCGGAAGCTTTTTGTCAGATTCTGGAAAATGCTTACCATTTTTCGCCGAAGGATGGGGTGATTACGGCCGTAACCGGCCATAACAACACCCACGTCTGGCTGCATATTCGCGATTCCGGGCCAGGCATCCGCCCCGAAAACCTCTCTCACATCTTCGACATGTTCTGGCGTGAAGATGAAGCCCACTCAACCCCAGGTCTGGGCCTGGGTCTGGCAATTGCCCAAAAGATCATCCATCGGCACGGCGGCAAAATTGAAGTTGTCAGCGAAAGAGGCATTGGGTCTACCTTCCACGTTTTATTGCCTATCAACCCCTTACTAGAATAACAAAAGAAAGCGCCAGCCAGAATTTCCAGCCAGCGCCGTCTCGATCCTATCTTTGCGTCGCCAGATTAGTTCCGGGCTTACTGGTATGCCGCGGCATCTTCGTCTGCGACCGGCGGCAGGCTTTGCAGGTATACCCAGATGGCGTGAAGCTCCCCATCCGTCAGCTGGCCAATAGCCATCCAGGGCATGAGCGACTGCGGAATGTAAGTGCCATCGGGCAATTCTCCCTCGCGTATCGCGGCCAGGAATTCCTCTTCGGTCCAATCACCCAGGCCGTAGGGCGTGATGTTGGGCGAAGGAACGCGCAGTCGTTCCAACAGCGGTACACCGGCAAAATCATCCCCGTGGCAGCTGCGGCAGGGCAGCGCCAGGTATTCACCGTAGGCCAGAATGTCGCTGGGGTCTGGCCCTACCGGAATTTCGGACACAGCTTCGTGATCAATCATCTTGATCGCGGGCAGGCCCTGGGGATTGTTCAACACAAAGTCCCACAGGTAGGGGCCGGAATAGCCGTTCGGCGGGCCGGGTTCTTCTGAGGCGGGTAATGTTTTCAGATAGGCAATAATGTCGCCCAAATCTTCCTGGTTCAAATCGACATAGTAATTTGAAGGCATATAAATGAGCGCCCTGCCGTCGCGCCCGATGCCGTGGCGAATGGCCCGGATGTAATCCTCATCGGTGTAGCCCGCAATGCCATTTTCGCCGGGGGTTAGATTGGCCGGACCAAAGGTGCCGGTAAGCACCGGAATGTTGGCCCACAACATACCGGAAAGGTCTTTGCCGTGGCATTCGGTGCAGCGTACGATGTCTACCAAAATCTTCCCACGGTCGATGCTCGCCTGATCGGTAGGAATTTCCATCGTTTGCACCTCAATATCCATGGTGCGCCGGGCCTGGGTGTACCAGTAAATGTAATAACCCAGCAAACCGATCAGAGCAATGCCCAGAAGGCCTCCCAGAATAATCCCCAGCCACTTAAAAAACTTTTTCATATCCTTCTCCTTACTGTAAGTTGTTGTTTGGGTGTTTTACTTTGAAAATTTATAGCTTTCAAGTATCAGAGGTGCGACGCACCTGTATAGTCACACACTTTTTTACGCAAGATACGCATTTTTGGCGATCATGATTTGCTGCATCTGGTGGCTGCCTTCGATTATTTCCATCACTTTCGCATCGCGCAGGAAGCGCTGGACGGGATAGTCGCTGCTGCAACCGTTGGCCCCATGAATTTGCACGGCATCGCTGGCCACTTCCATCGCCGTTTTGGAGGCGAAATATTTGGCGATGAGAATGTCGTTGGTGGCGTTGGTGTGCTGGTGTTCCAGGGCATACCCGGCCTGCAAACAGAGCAAACGGGCGGCTTTGACGTGGGTGACCATGTTGGTGATCATTTGCTGGATGAGCTGAAATTTGCTGATTGGCTGGCCAAACTGCTCGCGGGCCTGGGAGTAGGCGAGGCTGGCTTCCAGGCTGGCCTGGCCAATGCCCACGCTGCCCCAGGCGACCGAGTAACGGCCGATATCCAACGCCGACATCGCCACCGCCATAATGCCAAAGCCAACGCCTGCCAGCATATTTTGCACGGGGATGTGGCAGTTGTCCAACTCCAACTCGGCCAACATGGCACCCCTGGTGCCAATCATGCCGCGGATAGGGTGGATGGTGAGGCCAGGTGTTTCTTTTTCCACCAGCAGGGCGATGGGTTGTCCGTTCTGCCGGGCAAACAGCAGGAAGAGATCGGCGATCTGGCCAAAGGTGATCCATTTTTTACGGCCGTTTACCACCACCACATCACCGTTAGGAACGGCCGTTGTCTCAATGTACCCCGCGTTGCTGCCGATGTTTGGCTCGCTCAGGGCAAACGCCCCGATTGTCTCGCCTTTGGCCAGCCGCGGCAGCCACTGCTCCTGCTGCGTCGGGCGGCCCCAGCGCTTCAGGGCAAACGTCACCATGCTGTGCACCGTAATCAGGCTGCGGGTTGAAGAACAGGCGTTGCCCAGCTCTTCATTCAGCAGGCCGAACGAGGTCAGGTCCAGCGGCTGGCCGCCGAGTGCTTCCGGCACCAGCGCCCCCAGGAAGCCCAGATCGGCCATCTGGCGCACCAGTTCCGGCGGAAACTGCTCCGTCTCATCAATCTGGCGCGCCAATGGGGCCACTACCTGTTGGGCAAACTGGCGGTACAGGTGTTGGTTGTCACGTTGTTGGGAGGTGTATTCAAAATGCATGCAATTACCTTTGTGTGTGGCGCATCTGGCGTCGGAGCAGATTGCCAACGGTGCTTACCAGCGTAGGCTGAAGATCGTACAAAAAGAAGTGATTGCCGGGGAAGGTGAACAGTTCAAGCAGTTCGGTGCTTTGCTTTTGCCATTCCTGCAAACCGGCTTCATCCGTTTTTTCATCATCCATGGCGTCCAAAATGGTGATGGGGCAGGTGAGCGGCGCGGCGTCCCGGTAGGCATACGTTTCCACCATCTGGAAATCGGCGCGAATCATGGGCAACACCAGGCCGCGCAGCTCGGCGTTTTGCAGAACTGTGGGCGAGGTGCCGTTGAGCCCTTCCAGCGCGGACACAAATTCCGCCTCAGGCAGGTGGTGGATGTGCGGATCGGCATAGGGTACGTGCGGCGCGTTCAGGCCAGAGACGATGAGCCGCTGCGGTAGGGGCAGCCCTTGCTGGCGCAGCCGCTGGGACACCTCGTAGCTGAGCAGCGCGCCCATGCTGTGCCCCCAAAACACAAACGGCCGATCCAAAACCGGTGGCAGCACCTGTACTAATGCGTCGACCACCGTGTCGACCCGGTGGTGCAAAGTGTCGCGCAGGCGCGTTTCGCGGCCGGGCAGCTGCACGGCGTAGCTGGTCACCTCTTCCGGCAGCTTCCGGCTCCACTGGAAAAAGGATGATGCACCGCCTCCAGCATGGGGAAAGAAGAAGAGGCGGAGACGGCCGTTTTGCTCGCGCGAAAAAGGCATCAGCCAGGGGGTGGTGAGGGGTTGGTGCGTC
>CAUJGI010000660.1 GCA_963169155.1 Chloroflexota bacterium | reverse complement strand
GCCCTGCTGCTGCTCTGGCAAGAAAACCGCCCGGCGTTTACCGCCCACCCTGCCCCACGCACCCTGGCCGCCCGAGCCAGACGCCACGCCATCGGCAGCCAACGGCCGTTCCGCAGCAGCTACGCCCTGGAAACTCAACTGGCCAATCTGCAAACCGGCCTCAACGAGCTTTCACTGTGGCTCACCGACCTGGTGCGCCACGGCCTGGCCCGCCTGCCAGACCGCCCCAAAAGTTACTGGCAAACCATGGCCAACCGGCTGGTAGATGCCCAGGCGCCCACCCTGGCGGAAGAAGTGCGCCGCCTGGCCACGGTGCCCACCGCCCAACCCAACTGGCCCGAGGAATACCTCCAGCGGTTGGGCCGACTGCACCTCATCGTGCAGGGCTTCCGCCACTTCGACCAGCTCACCAGCGCCACCCAGGCCGATTTGCAAACGGCCGTTGGCTGGCTGCCCCAAACCCACAACGACACAACCACTATCACCGACCACTGGCTCGTCTTAGGCCGCCAGCAAGAAGTTCTTGGCAGCCAGACGCGCCACTTTACCTGGCTGTGGGGCCAGGCCAGCCAGCAACCCGCCCAACTCATCGAGTTGGCCGCCGTGGCCCGACCCGAAGGGCGCTGCCTGCCCACTGGCACCGTCTGGCAGGGCACGCTGCGCTTTTTGCCCGGCAGCTGGCCCCTGCTGGCCACCCGTCATGGCGATTTTGGGGAAGAGGCGACGGCCGTTCAGCCCCACGGCCACCCCACCATTGGCGACGCCGCCCAGGCGCACAGCCAGGCGCTGGCCCACAATCCCTGGCTGCCCGCCTTCCCCATGCTGCTGCACCATGTCATGCCCCAGCACAACGACGAAACCTGGCTGCTGCTGGACCGCAGCGGCGTCACGCTGCCGCTGCCCGACAAATTTGGCCACGGCTGGCACCTGGCCGCTCTGGCTGGCGGCGCGCCATCCCTCACGCTGTTTGGCGTGTGGCAAAACCATATCCTCCACCCCCTCAGCGTCAGCCACGATGCCGTCTGGCACGACGTGCACACCTGGCGAGGCATTCGATGAACCCAACCCATGCCTGGCCTGAACTGGTGAAAACAGCGCTCCTCGGTACCCAACAAACCGAACTGCCCGCGACGGCTGGGGCAACGGCCGTTGCCCAACTCATCGCCCAGCTGCCCCGGCACGATGCCGCTGCCGCCCTGCTTGCCGCCGCCGGGACCGTCGCCCTGCACCGGCAAACTGGCTGGGTTCCGGCCCACACCCCACCACCCGCGCCGGTATCTCAGCCACCCGACCAGCCCGTCTGCCCGCCGCAAATTGGTCGCCAGCTGGAGCTGCTGCTGGAAGGTTCACACGCCAGTCTGCTGCCGGAAATGCTGGCCGCCCTGGCCGCAACGGGCCACCGGGTCCCCGACTTTTTGCTGCCCAATCTGCTGGACAAAGGGGTGAAGCTGGCGGCGATACGGCCGTCACTCCTTCCCCTGCTTGGTTGGCGTGGCCGCTGGCTGGCCAGCCAAAACCCGGCCTGGTGTTACGCCGCGCCGGAGCTGGATACCTGGGCTGGCCTGCTGGCGGAATGGAAAACCGCCACTGCCAGCCAGCGGCAGGCGCTGCTGCGCCAGCTGCGCCAGACCCAGCCGGAACGCGGTCGCCAGCTGCTGGAACACACCTGGAAGAGCGATTCGGACGCCAGCCGCTTGCCGCTGATCAAAATTTTGGACGTTAATCTGAGCCAGGCCGATGAGCCATTTCTGGAAGCCGCCCTGGACGATCGCATTCACTTCGTCCGTCAGGCCGCCGCCGACCTGCTGGCTGGCCTGCCGCACTCCCGGCTGGCGCAGCGCCTGACCCAACACGCCGCCACCTTGCTGCGCTGGACGCAGCGCAGCAAACACGCCATCACCATCACCTTCCCCGACGTCTACACCCCGGCCATGACGCGCGATGGGCTGCTGGCCGTCGCGGGCAGCGATCTGGCTAAAACCCGCTCGCGCCAGCTGACGCAGTTCGTGGGCCGGGTGCCGCTGCACTTTTGGACCGAGCAGTGGCGGCGCACGCCCGAAGAAATTGCCGAGGCTGCCCTGCTCAGCGCCTGGCCGCGCACGCTGACGGCCGGTTTCACCACCGCCGCCGTTCGTCAAAAAGATGTCGACTGGGCTGAGGCGCTCATCGTGGTCAATGGGTTTAGTACGGCCGTTGCCCGCCTTGTTCCCCTCCTGCCGCCAGACACCTGCTTCCGCCTCATGCAGAATGCCGCCTACCAGACCACCGGGCTGCGGCGCGACGACCCGCTGTTCATCTTTTTGCAGCACTGGCCGCACTCGTGGTCGGCCGCGATGAGCCAGTTCTGGCTCGACGTTTTTGCCCAACACCTGGCGCAGCACAAAGAGCAGAACCCGGAACCCACGCTCAACAACCTGATAAAACGATTTGGTCAGAAGTGCGCCCCAGCTTTGGCGGAAACGACCGTTACCCACCTTACCCTGCCCGGCCTCAACCCCGCCTGGCAAAAAACCGTGCACGATCTCTGCCAAACCCTCCACCTCCGCCGCACCCTTTTGGCAGGAATTGAAAAACTGAAATGGGACACTGATCAACGCTGATGAACACAGATTTTTCTCTTATCTCTCTGTGTATCTCTGTGTTTTCTCTGCGAAACTCTGTGTCCCGCTTTTTGAGGAGAAGATGATGGAATCGATTTTACGCGCCCACGCCGAGCAGCAGTTTGCCGCCGAGCTTTACGAACTGGAACAGGCCGACCGTCGCCCCCGCCCGACCAACTGGCGGCTCTCCCCCTGGGCGGTAGCCACCTACATCCTGGGCGGCACGCTGGATAACGGCTTTGCCATCGCGCCGAAATATATTGGCAACGGCCGTCTCATCGAAATCGCCATCGCCACCCTCACCACCGACCGCGCCCTGCTGCTGATGGGCATCCCCGGCACCGGCAAAACCTGGGTCTCCGAGCATCTCGCCGCCGCCATTTCCGGCGACTCCACCCTGCTGGTGCAGGGTACGGCGGGCACCAGC
>CAUJGI010000659.1 GCA_963169155.1 Chloroflexota bacterium | reverse complement strand
TTTCTTCCGGCTCGCCGTCTTTGGGGTAAAACATCAGCTGGCGGTCGCCGTCGTTGTGGCCGGTAAACGGCCGATTCAGCACCAGCCGCCCCTCGGTACCAATGATTTCTACTTGCGTATGGAACGGTGTACAGAAAGAGGAGCTGATTTGAGCCATGGCCCCATTGGCGTACACCATCTGCCCGGAAAACAGTTCATCGACGCCGCTTGCGCCCAGCCATTGGCTGCCAAACACCTGCTGCGGCGGGCCACCCATGATGTATTGGGCAAAGCTTAGCGGATAAACACCCACATCCCACAAACAGCCGCCGCCCATCTCGGGCACCAGCCGGATATTGTCGCGGGTGTTAAAGGCGAAGTTGAATACCCCCCGAAAAACGGTGACGCGGCCGAGACGGCCGTTCTTTACCAGCTCCCCCACAAGTTTGGTTTGGGGATGGTGGCGGTACATAAACGCTTCGGTGAGGACGCGGTTGGTTTGGTGGGATACGGCCGTCATCTCATCCACCTCGGCCAGGGTCAGGGCAAACGGCTTTTCACACAGTACATGTTTGCCGTGCTGCATCGCCCGGATCGACCATTCGGCGTGCAGGTGGTTGGGCAGGCCGATGTACACCGCATCCACCGCGTCTGAAGTGAGCATCGCCTCGTAGCTGCCAAACGCCTGGGGGATGTCCCACTCGTCGGCATACGCCTGGGCCGATGCCTGGCTGCGGCTGGCCACCGCCACCAGCTCCCCGCGCTGCGAGGCGCGAATGGCGGGAATCACCCGCCGGTTGATGTTGGCTGTGGAGAGCAATCCCCAACGAATTTTAGACATGATAGACCTCCTGAAAGCTGATGCGTGAAACTTGAAACGTGCTGCGTGAGAAAATCACGTTTCAAGTTTCACGCATCACACAAGTTTTTGATACGTCTAACTCGCCCCGCGCTTGATTCTACCACCACCTTCACCAGCTTTCCTTCACCTGTTCACAATTTCTTCAAGATTGTGGCCCATACTGCCAGCATTGAAATTTAGAAAGCCACAGAGGACACAGAGCGTACGGAGAAAATCTGCGCCAATCTGCGAAATCTGCGGATAAAACAAAGGAGACAAAGATGTTTCGTAGAATTTTTGGCATTGGTCTGCTCATTCTGCTGTTGATGGGCATTTTGGGTGGGTTTGGCGGCCGTACCCGCGCGGCGTATTACGAGGGTTATTCTGATGGCTTACGCGCGCAAACAAGCGAATCAGGCGAAGAAGGGGCGACGGCCGTTCCCCACACGCCACACTACGATGGTTTTGGCCACGGCCGTTTCCTCGGCTGGGGTGCCTTGGGTGTACTGGGCATCTTGGCCATCTTCTTCAAGATCGGCTTCTTTTTCCTGCTGGCGATGTTCTTCATGCGGCTGATTTTCGGGCGGCACGGGCGGCATGGCGGCGGACCGTGGCGGCGTGGGCCATGGGGTCATGGTCCCTGGGGCCACCACCCGCGCTGGCATGGGCATGAAGGCCCCGGCAAGGAAAAAAGCCCCAAGTGGATGAACGACAGCGACGACGACGAACCGGTGATGACCGTTTAAAGGCACCCTCACCCCGGCCCTCTCCCTCCTAGGGAGTGGGGGCCAGAGTCCCTCCCCCGGCCAGGGGGAGGGTTTGGGTGGGGGTTAGAAATCGCCCCATCTGTTATTTGAAAACGAACAGACCAACCCCTCAATTTTTGAGATAGATGTCAAAAAAATCGGCCGTGCGCCGCATCATCAAATTCCAGTCTGGGCCGTTGAAAAAATGGCCCTGGTCTGGATAAGTAAACAGCATGCTGTCTTTGCCCGCAGCTTGCAGCGCGGCATGGAGCGTAGGTGCCCAATCGGGCGGCGTTTCCTCCGCCGCGGCCCCATCGCCCAGACCAATATGAATTTGCACAGGGGCAGAAACAGCGTCCAGATGGTAGATCGGCGCGATTTGTTGCAGCATTTCTGGGCTGCTGGCGGCGGCGAGATAGGCATTGAGCAGTTCATCGGGCAAATTGGCGGGGATAACTTCGCCGGGGTTGCACGCAACGACCTCGATCTGGTCGGGCAAACAGCCAGGCCCCCAGCGGGCAATCAGGTCGGCGTCGTTGGCGGAGTTGGGGGCGTGTAAAACGGCCGCTTTCACCGCATCTGTCACCGTTAAAACTTTGGTCGTAATGCCGCCGCCCATGCTGTGGCCCCACATGCCGATCCGGCTGGTATCGGCCTGAGGCACAGAGGGCAGCGCCGCAATGAGATTCAGGACATCGGCCACCAGACCCGTGTGAAAAAAGCTGGGGCCGCTGTCTGACTTGCCCCAGCTGCGATAATCCGGGGCAATGGTGAGGTAGCCGCGGTAGTTCAGGTATTCCGCCTGCTGCCAGGTGCCCGCGCCGGAAAAGTAGGTGTCTCGCTCGTGGTAACCGTGGTTCAGAATGATGACGGGAAACGGCCCGTCACCCTTGGGAATTTGCATAATGCCGCTGATCGTTAGTCCGTCACTAAGGTAGGTGATGGCGTATTTGTCAAAAAATTCCGCATCCGCCATCCAGGAGGCGATTTGGATGACGCCGCCGGGATAGGCGCGCTGACGCAGTCCTTCGATGGTGTAAGGTGCCATTGGATGGGGCGTGGCGGTGGGTGGCGGAGCCGCAGCGGTGACGGCCGTCGCCGCTGCAGCCACGGTCAGCGGTGTTGCCGAAGGTGTGGGGGTGATTCGCACGGTTACGACGACAGCGGCGTGGTGGGTTGGGGTTGGCACAACAGCAGCAGGGGACGGTGGAGTCGCAACGGCCGTTGCACACCCCACTCCCCCCAGCAGCATGAACAGCAGGAAGATGGCTTTGGTTTGCATGACCGAATCGTACTGACAAACGGCCGTCCTGCAAAATAAGGAATGCATATGATGGAGAAAGGTAAGATAGAACTAACCCTAAAAATCTGTACCATCTGCGGTATCTCTGGATAAATTCTTGGCAGTTTGGCGCTTTTCGGACACACTTCGCTTATGAACGAACGCATCCTGGTGGTTGATGACGAACCCAAAATTGTAAAACTGGCCCGCGATTATCTGGAGCGCAGCGGCTATGTGGTGCTGACGGCGGGCGACGGCCGTACCGCCCTCAGCATTGCCCGCAGCGAAAAACCAGACCTGGTGGTGCTAGACCTGAACCTGCCGGAGCTGGATGGACTGGACGTCTGCCGCTCCCTGCGCCGCGAATCCGACGTGCCCATCATCATGCTCACCGCCCGCATCGACGAAACCGACCGGCTGATTGGCCTGGAGCTGGGCGCGGATGATTACATCACCAAGCCATTTTCGCCGCGTGAGCTGGTGGCCCGGGTGCGCGCCGTGCTGCGCCGCGTGCGGGGCGGGCTGGTACCCACCGAATTTATCCAGGTGGGCGACATTGAAATCGACCTCAACGGCCATCGCGCTAGCCGCGCCGGGGAGACGCTCCAGCTCACCCGCATCGAGTTCAATCTGCTGGCGATTTTGGCCCAGCACGCCGGGCAAACGATGAGCCGTGAGCAGCTGCTGGACCGGCTGCATGGCTTCGCGCAAGACAGCTACGAGCGCAGCATCGACGCCCACGTGAAAAATTTGCGGCGCAAGCTGGAACCAGACGCTTCAAATCCCATTTACATCCTCACGGTGTACGGCATCGGCTACAAATTTAACGACGAGGTGCCCGCGTGAAGCCCGACAAGAATTGGCACGACAAAGATTGGCGCCGCTTTCGTGGTGGGCCGTACAGCAGGCGTGGCGAACATTGGCCGCCGCCGCCCCATTGGCGCGGGCCAGGCCCGTCGCCGCGACAGCGCCGCATGTTTTTCCGCTTTCTGGCCCTGTTTGCCCTGTTGGTCACGCTGGTGGCGGGTGGGATGACGATTGTGGCTTTGCTGCTTACGCGGCTGGTGGAGGGCAATGCGGGAACGGCCGTTATCGTCTGGATCAGCGGCTGTGGCCTGGCGATTGCTTTGCCTGTGTTGGCCGCCGCGCTGGCTTATCGCACCTTTCGCCGCGTGGCCAATCCCCTGGCGGCCGTTATGAACGCCGCCGACGCCGTAGCCGAAGGCGACCTGAGCGTGCGCATACCGGATTTCAGCGGCCGCAACGAGTTCACCCGGCTGGCCCACTCGTTTAACCACATGACCGCCGAGCTGGAGCGGGCCGACCAACAGAGGCGCAACCTCACCGCCGACGTGGCCCACGAGCTGCGCACGCCGCTGCACATCATCCAGGGCAACCTGGAGGGCGTGCTGGACGGCGTGTACAAACCCACGCCCGAACACATTGAGGCCACGCTGGATGAAACCCGGCTGCTGGCACGATTGGTAGAGGATCTGCACACGCTCTCCCTGGCCGATGCCGGGCAGCTGCCGCTGAAACTGGAACTGGTGGACGTGGCCGATTTGCTGGCCGACGTGGCCACGAGCTTTTCGGGCCAGGCGGAGGCACTGGGGGTGGAAATTGAGGTGGAAACGGCAGTCTTACCGCCCCGCACCCACATTCAGGGCGATGCGGGTCGGTTGGACCAGGTGCTGAGCAATCTGGTGGTGAATGCGCTGCGGCACACGCCGGGGGACGGCCGTATCACCCTCAGTGCCAAATTAGTCGATGACGACGTGCAAATTCAAGTCACCGACACCGGCGAAGGCATCCCCGAAGCTGATTTGCCGTTTGTATTTGAGCGTTTCTGGCGGGGAGATCGAGCCCGGACGCACAGCAGCGGGGCGGGCGGCGGCCTGGGTTTGGCGATTGTGAAGCAGATGGTGCTGGCCCAGAACGGCCGTATCACGCTCACCAGCACCCCAAATCAAGCCACCACATTTACCCTTACTTTTCCCAAACCTGAGGAGAAAGCATCCTCAGATGCGTCTTGGTAAAACCCGTTCGCATTTGAGAATGCTCACTCCGCTGCTGTGGGCGGGTCTTCCCCTTGCGCTGTGGCACGGCGTCCTCGCCGCGCCACTTATCTGGCCTGCCATGAGGTTAGTGGGGCACTGGTGTGTTGCTCGGCAGGTTCTGTTTGGTAAAAGGCAAGCCGGAATGGATTCGTGTTGAGCGCAACGGTAGCCGTACACTCTCAAGGGACGATGATTTGGATGGGAACGGCCGTACAAATCGTAAATGGTTAACGGCCGTTTTCTGCCTTCTTCCCTCTGCCTTC
>CAUJGI010000658.1 GCA_963169155.1 Chloroflexota bacterium | reverse complement strand
CTCTTCCTGCCACGTTTGCCGGAAAGTGGTTAGCGCGTAGCTGCCCTGCTGGTAAGCCAGCGATTCACCATCGTCTTCGTACAGGGTAAATTCGCCCGACGCCCCGGCAAAGCAGTGCAAATCGATCATTTCCGGGTTGTCCAGGCCGCCCCAGCCCACTTTTGGCCCCAGGGGCACAATCGCCCCGGCTTTGGCAAAGAGAGGGATGTCTGGCAAACGGCCGTACTGTACCTGCCAGCTGTCGCCGACAAACTGCTCCCCGGTAAAAAAGTGGTGCCACGTACCCGGCGGCAGCCAGATTACCTGGCGGCTGAGCTGCGTGTCGGGGTCGGCGGGGGTGGTGTGGGGCGCGGCGATGAGATCCGGGCCGAAGGTGTACTGCTGCGGGCAGCGGTACGCCTCGTCGCGGGCGGGGTAATCGTGGTACAGCGGGCGGATGGGTGCCTGGTGCTGCGTGGTGTTGCGCCAGGAGAGGCTGTAGAGGTACGGGATGAGGGCGTGGCGCAGCTGCATTGCTTCACGGGCGACGGCAAACGTTGTGGCGTCGAAGCCCCAGGGACGGCGTTCGTGGAACTTGATTTTGGTGCTGTGCAGCCGGAAGATCGGGCTAAAGACGCCAAACTGCACCCAGCGAGCGTACAGCTCGGGGTCTTCCAGGCCAAACATGTGCCCGCCAATGTCGTGGCTCCACCAGCTGTAGCCGACGTTGGCGGCGGTGGCGGTGAAAAAGGGCTGGAAGTTGAGGCTGTCCCAATCGACAAAGGTGTCGCCGGAGAAGCCGATGGGATAGCGGTGATTGCCCAATCCACCCCAACGCGAGAAGATGAACGGCCGTTTGTCCCCCTTCCGCCCCAAATCATAAAAGTGCAAATGGTTGAGCCACCACAGCGGGTCCAGCCCCGGCAGGCCGCTGACCTCGCCCTGCTGCCAGTCGATCCACCAGAAGTCGATGCCGCTGGCTTCCTGGGGATGGTGCAGCAGCTCAAAGTAGGCGCGGGCAAAGTCCGGGCTGGCAATGTCGAAGGGGAGGCGTTCGCCGTTGGCGGGTTTGCCCAGCCGCTGGGCCATCGCCTGGTACTGCGCCTCGTGTGGGCCAACGCCGTCGGCGGGGTGCAGGTTGAGCGCCGTTTTCAGCCCCTGCGCATGCAGCCAGGCAATAAACTGCTCGGGATCGGGGAACAGCTCGCGGTTCCAGGTGTAACCCGTCCACCCTTCCAGGTGCCAATCGATGTCAACGATGCAGACGGAGAGCGGCACGTCGTGCTGGCGGAAATCCTGCATGAGCTGGGTGAGCTCTGCCTGGGTGTAGGCCCAGTAGCGGCTCCACCAGTTGCCCAGCGCCCAGCGCGGCAGCAGCGGCACGGGGCCAGTCAGGGCAAAGTAGTCGCGCAGGCAGTCGTGATACGCCTGCCCGTAGCCGAAAAAGTAGAGATCGAGGGCGTCAGGGTTGGGGCGCGGTTCCAGCCAGCCACTCTGGTTGAAGATGAGCGTGGTTGAATCGTCCACCACGGCCCAGCCGCTGCGCGAGAGCAGCCCTTGTTCCAGCGGGGTGCTGCCGCTGACTTCGTCCAGGGTGCGGTAGGTGCCGCGCAGGTTGGTCGGATTTTTGTCGCCAACGTGCCAGACGGTGCCGCTGTCTTTGAGGGAGATTTGCAGGCTTTTGGCCGAAAAAGGCTTGCCAACCTGGTAGCTCAACTGCAAATGCTCGGTGGTGATGTGGAGACGGCCGTCTACCACCCCCTGTGCAAATTTGGGCACGGGCTGGTTACGGTACCAGAAAGGTTGGGAGGGGGCGTCCTGGAAACGGCCGTTTTCATCATACTCCAGCCGGATCAGGCGGGTGGTAAACACGGTAAACCGGGCTGCCCCGGCGATGATAATGGCCGCCGGGTTGGCCACTGGTTGAAAATCAAGTTGAAATTGGGGAGGAATTTGGGTCATCCGCTGCTCCTTGTATTTTAAGTGTGGCTGAGGATTGTAGCGGATTTTGTAGGGAACGGGAGACGATTTTTTGTGGTGTTGCCCATTGATTTGCTAAAATACGGCCGTTCTAGACAGCTGTTTTTATCAACCCATCTCGTTCCAAGATAGGAGCCTTTATGTCCTCGCGAAACGTTTTGCATCGAAATAGTGTCCTTTTTCTGTCCCTCTTTTTCGCCCTCGCCTCGCTGCTGGCGCTGCAATTTCATTTGACCCAGGCAACGCCCCAGGCACCGGGCGATCTGGACACCACGTTTGGCACAAACGGCGTGACCATCACCCACGTCAATGGCAACGATGTGCCCTATGGTCTGGCGCTTCGGTCCGATGGCAAGTTTTTTGTCATTGCCGAAGCCGATTTCATGAGCTCATCACAAAGCGTGATGCTTTTGTACAACGCCGACGGCACGCTGGATTCGGGCTTTGGCAGCAGCGGCGTTAATGTGCTCACCCCCTTCAACGTTGGTTTTGCCGGGCAGGCAACGGCCGTTGCGCTGCAAAGCGACGGCAAGCCGGTGGTTGCCGGGTTTTTGAGCACCGGCGGCAACAAAAACTTTGCCGTGACCCGCTACCTCAGCGACGGCAGCGTGGATACCGGGTTTGGCGTCAACGGCGTGGTCACTACCCCAGTCAGCCTGACCTTCGACGATGAGGCTACCAGCCTGGCCATTCAAGCGGATGGTTCGATTGTGGCCGCTGGTCATACACAAAATATCGATTTTGCCCTGGTTCGCTACGATGCTGACGGAGCGCTGGACACAACCTTTGGGGTGGGCGGCGTGGTTACCACCAATTTCCCCATCGGCACGTCTGGCGGAGTGGATGTAGCCAATGATGTTATCATTCAGTCCGATGGCAAAATTGTGGCGGCGGGCCGTTCCGCGAGTCGTTTTGGCGTGGCGCGCTACAACACAAACGGTTCGCCGGACACCTCATTTGGTGTGGGTGGTGTGGTAAGCACTGTAGTTGGTATGGATCCATTTATGTCGGCCTACGCCGTGGTGCAGCAGCCAGACGGCAAGCTGCTGGTTGGCGGCACTGGCTACAACGATGTAGACAGCCATTACGCTTATGCGCTGGTACGTTACAACACCGATGGCAGCCTGGACACTGATTTTGGTACGGATGGGATTGCCAAAACAGATTTCGGGGACAGTTCAACAAGTTACGATATGATCCTGCGGCCCGATGGCAAGATTGTGCTGGTGGGGGATGGCAGTAACGGC
>CAUJGI010000657.1 GCA_963169155.1 Chloroflexota bacterium | reverse complement strand
TTTCTGGCTGAGAAGCGCCGAGAAAGTGCGGTGGGAAACGGCCGTTTCCCACCCCATATTTCCTACCAATGTGGTCCAAAATCTGACTTCTACAATCGTTGACGTAGTTTTAAGGGCGTGTTATACTTTTTTCGCCCATACAGAGGACGCCTTGTTAACTCCCTGATCCAGAGAATTGAAAGTTAAAACCTGTTTTTGAATTTTACCTGCACTGAAAATTCCCCTGAATTTGTGGAAGCCATAAAGTATTGTTTGATCATTTCAACCGCTGGTGAGAATTGAATATCCAACAAGTATGATTATGAAGCCTCAACGACAAGGCGCATAAGAATGCCCTAACCGGTGTTCTCCCTGTCGGGCATCATTGGAATCAGAACAACTCCATGCTCGATCCCAAACCAATTACGATAATTAGCTGCCCAAAATTACCATTAAAAATTATTGACTCGCTTGCTGCTCCCACCGAATAAAGCTCGCTGTGGAGAGTTACGAGATACCATTTGCATATTCAGCACTGTCAAGTGTGATGCGGAGAAAACTGTATGGATATTGGCGAATTAGAATCAAAAAAGATTACTGAGCTACGCGAGATGGCCCGCGAAATGGACATCCCTGGGTTTAGCACCATGAAAAAGCAGGGCCTGATTTACGAAGTCCTTCGAGGCAATGCCCAATCCCAAGGTTACGATTTTCGCGGTGGCGTCCTGGAAATTGTAGATGATGATAAGCAAACCATGGGCTTTTTACGCGCCAAGAATTATTTGCCTGGCCCGGATGATATCTACGTTTCCAATTCGCAAATTCGCCGCCTGGGGCTGCGCACCGGGGATTGGGTGATGGGCCAGGTACGTGCCCCCAAAGACAACGAAAAATACTACAGTCTGCTGCGGGTGGAATCGGTCAATGGAATGAGCCCAGATCTGGCCAAAAAGCGCCCCCGCTATGAAACGTTAACCCCCATTTTCCCAGACCAAAAATTAAAATTAGAGACCCAACCCAATATCCTTTCGACCCGGTTGTTGGACCTGGTTGCGCCAATTGGTCGCGGCCAGCGTGGTTTGATTGTATCGCCGCCAAAAGCTGGTAAAACAACCGTTCTGAAGGAGATTGCCAATGGTATCTCCTCCAACTACCCGGATGTGCATTTGATGGTCGTGCTGATTGGTGAGCGGCCCGAAGAAGTGACCGACATGGACCGCTCGATTGACGGCGAGGTGATCAGCTCTACCTTTGATGAGCCAGTACGCCAGCACTGCAAGGTGGCGGAAATGGCCCTGGAACGGGCCAAGCGGTTGGTGGAAGCGGGCCGCGATGTGGTTATTTTGCTAGACTCGATTACCCGGTTGGCCCGTGGTTATAACCTGACGGTCTCCCCAAGCGGCCGTACACTGTCCGGTGGTTTGGATCCGACAGCTCTGTACCCGCCCAAGCGCTTTTTTGGTGCGGCGCGTAACCTGGAGTTTGGCGGCAGCCTGACCATCATTGGCACCTGTCTGGTAGACACTGGCAGCCGGATGGACGACGTGATTTACGAGGAGTTCAAGGGTACTGGTAACATGGAGCTCCTGTTGAGCCGCCGTTTGCAAGAACGACGCGTCTTCCCGGCCTTCGACATCGAACGGTCCAGCACCCGCCGTGAAGATTTGCTGCTCTCTGGTGACGAATTGCAGCGTGTGTACATGATGCGCCGCATGTTGGGCCATCTGATGGATACACCTGGTTACGACATCAGCAGCGCTACCGGTGCCGTGATGGAGCGTCTGCGTTCGACTCGAACCAACTACGAGTTCCTGGAAACGTTGACCAAAGATATGATGTAGTTCAACGGGGTATTGAACCTGAATGATCTGTAAGAAAACGGGCCTGCCATCAGGCCCGTTTTTGCTGTGGGGCGACTTTGTGATAGCATCCTGCTCTTGAGACATGGTGAACGAGCAACGTTTCTGGCACCGTTTAAGCGGGCATCTTATACTGGCGGGTGGAGCACTCATTTTAATTGCCTTGGGACAATTTCAGTGGAATACGGCTGAGACGGAATTGGTGGCGGCTACGGCCGTTCCCACGCCCGTTTCTCTTGCCGCAGATCCGTTGAGTCTGACAGAAATTGTGACTCCAACGCTCGTGCCGCAAGGAATGCTTCCCGTCATCAACGACGACACCCTGGTGCCGCTGCCTAACCCGCATACATACCAGACTGAGCTACCCGCGCACAACTTTCAGATGCATGAAGTGGCTCAGGGGGAAACGCCCAATATCATTGCCGCTCAATATGGCATCTCTGCCGATACGTTGTTGGGCGGAAACACCTGGCTGAGCCAGGAATCGAACCAGTTGCAGGTGGGGGCGCAGCTGGTCATCTTGCCGGTAAACGGCGTGCTGCACAAAGTGCGCGCCGGGGAAACCATCGAGAGCATTGCCGAGCTGTACCAGGTATCTACCGCCGACATCATTGCTTACGGCCCGAACAGCCTTGAATTTCCTTTTTATCGGCTGGTGCCAGAGACGGAGCTTGTTATTCCAGGCGCGTCGATTGGGCAGTTTTTCTTCACAGCACCCAAGTCGGTGGCCACCAATGCGGCTGGTGAGCCGCAGTGGAAGGTATTTGGCACGGGAACGTATATCTGGCCGGTCAACGGCCGTTGCATCACCCAATTCTACAACGGTTTCCATCCGGGGCTCGATGTGTCTGCCAGTGAAGGCTCTCCGGTGTACGCTTCTGATACCGGCACCGTCACCTATGCCAGCTTTGCCGCCGGAACGTACTACGATTACGGCAATCTCATCGTGCTAAACCACGGGAATGGCTTTGAGACGTTTTACGCCCATCTGAGCAGTATCGGTGTCTTCCCAGGCCAAACGGTGACCCAGGGCGCGCTGATTGGCTTTTCGGGCAATACGGGCCGTTCCAGCGGCCCGCATATCCACTTTGAAATTCGCGACCGCGATTTTCGCCTCAACCCCCTTGACCGACTGGGTGGTGGCTACCAGGACTGTTCCTAAGCCTGGGCTGGCGTGGGTTAAATTAACTTTCCCGCTGCTTTGATAAATCAGGTATTGTTATGAACAAATTTGGACCGATCTGGCAACGTTGGCAAGGGCAAATTGTCATTGTGGGCATTGCTTTACTTATTCTGTTGGTCTGGCGTTTTGGCTTGCGTCCCAGCATTGTGGCGGTGGCGGAGGAAGGTGGGGTGGGGGATACGGCCGTATCCCTCCTCATCGAACCAGATGCCACTGAAGACAGCAGCGACCCGCTCCAGTTTGGCGGCGGTGACCTGCCCGTGCTGGATGACAGCAGCCTGATCCCCGCGCCCAATCCACTGACGTTTGAGGGGCAAACACCGGAACACGAGTTTGTCATCCACACGGTGGTGCGCGGCGAAACGCCCAACGGCATCGCTGAGCAGTACGGCATTGAGCCGGAGACGATTTTGGGCGGTAATCCCCGCCTCAGCGAAGAGTCCAGCTTGCTGCAAGTGGGCACTGAACTCATCATCCTGCCCATCGACGGTGTGCTGCACGACGTGCAGCCAGGCGATACGGTGGAGGGTCTGTCCCTGCAATACGGCATCCCCGTTGACGACATCATCGCCTACGAGCAAAACAACCTGGAATTCCCCTATCGTTTGCAGCCAGAAACCCAGGTTCTGGTGCCCGGAGCTGTGCGTGAACTGTTTGTCTGGACCCCGCCCGATCTGTCCTCTGTAGGTGGTACATCTTCAGAAGGCGGCAGCGTACGGCCGATCATCGTGGGGACGGGGACATTTATCTACCCGGTAAACTCGCGCAACTTCACCCAATTTTTCTGGTATGGTCATCCGGGTCTGGACATTGCGCTGCCGGAGGGATCGGCCGTTTACGCTTCCGATACCGGCACGGTGACCTATGCTGGCTGGAATGCTTACGGCTACGGCAATCTCATTGTGGTGAACCACGGCAATGGCTACGAAACATTCTATGGCCATCTCAGCAGCTTCAACGTGACGCCGGGGCAAATTGTTTACCAGGGGAATGTGATTGGGGGCACGGGCAACACCGGCAACTCCTCCGGGCCGCATATCCACTTCGAAATTCGCATCAACAACAACCGGGATAATCCGTGCTGGCACATCGGCTGTTAGAATCGGTAATCCGTAATCCGTAATCCGATTACCGTTCACCGTTCACGGATTACCGACCACCCGGTCCCGCAGCTGGCCGCAGCCGGCCTGAATATCAATGCCGCGCCGCACGCGTACCGTGCTGCTGACGCCGTAGTGCGTCAATTCTGCCTGGAACGCCTCGACGCGTTCTTTGGAGGAGGGGCCGCCGCTAAAGCCAGCCGTGGGATTAAGCGGGATCAGGTTGACGTGGCACAACATGCCGCGCAGCAGATTGCCCAGGGCGCGAGCCTGTTCAATCGTGTCGTTTTCGCCGGAGATGAGCGCCCATTCAAACGTCAGCCGCCGTCCTGTCCTCTCGATGTAGTAATGGCAGGCGTCCATTAATTCGGCGATGGGCCAGCGATGGTTGATGGGAATGAGCTTGTCCCGCTCGGCGTCGGTGGCCGCGTGCAGGGAGATGGCCAGCGGGGTTTGGCGCTGCTCGTC
>CAUJGI010000656.1 GCA_963169155.1 Chloroflexota bacterium | reverse complement strand
ACGGCCGTTGGCAGCAGCGCCACATTATTGGCCTGGGCCCACTCATGCGCCGCCTTCAGGCTCTCCGGGTTGCGCGGCGGGGCGAGGAAAAGCTGCGGCAGGGCATCGGGCGGCAGCAGGGTAGCGTCGGTGCCTTCGGCTAGATGGCAGAACAGCTGCGGCGGTGGCGCATCTTCATCAACCTCGGTACCCACCGGGAGTTCGGCCGGGACGGGCGGCAGTGGCACAGCAGGCATGCGCAGCACGGCCGGTTCCAGCTCCTCCCAAACCACCAGGTTCGGATCGATGGTTTCGGGCACGGCGGGTGTGTTGTTCACCAGGAACAGCTCAGAGCCAGCGGGGGTACAGTCGATGGCCCCAAGGGTGACAGAGGTGATGCTGCATAACGGCCGTTCCGCCAACCCTTCCGGCCGC
Organism: Chloroflexota bacterium; assembly: GCA_963169155.1. Classification (GTDB taxonomy): domain Bacteria; phylum Chloroflexota; class Anaerolineae; order Promineifilales; family Promineifilaceae; genus Leptofilum. The sequence continues at coordinate 4,483 of CAUJGI010000656.1, read as the reverse complement.
ACAAACTCAGCCGCTGGGGCCACGCCGTTGATATTTAGCGTCGCCAGCAGATCGTAGTTGGTGTAGACCGCCTGCATATAATCGCTCCACAGCGGCGCGGCACCAGTTAACCCGCTGATGTTGATCATTTCGCTGTTGTCCGTGTTGCCGGTCCAGACGCCCACCACCAAACCAGGCGTGTAGCCCATCGTCCAGTTGTCGCGGAAGTCGTTGGTGGTGCCGGTTTTGGCCGCTGCCGGGAAAGGCAGCGCCAGCGGATTGGTGCGGCCCATCGCCGGAACACGCGCTTCGTCGTCGTCCAAAATGTTGCTGATCAGGTAAGCCACCCGCGGATCAATGACGGAAACGGCCGCTTGCGGCGGCTGTTCAAACAGGGTCTCGCCATTACTTTTTTGCACGCGCAGGATCGAGGTGGGTGTCACCTGGTTGCCGTTGTTGGCAAAAACGGCATAAGCGGTAGTCAGCTCCAGCGGCGTCACCTCGGCCCCACCCAGGGTCAGCGACAGCCCGTAATTGCTGGCATCCTGGGTCCAACTGCTGATGCCCATCTGCTGGGCAAATTCCAGCAGGCGCGGCACGCCCAAATCTTGCAGCACCAACACAGCGGGTACGGTGTAGCTGTTGGCCAATGCGGTGCGCCGACGAACCGGGCCGGGGACACGGCCGTCATAATTCACCGGTGCGTAGGTGCTGCCATCAAACTGCGGGTAATCAACTTCCACATCCCACAGCAAATCGGCGGTGGTCCAGGCGGGTTCGCCGGTTTCGCCAGGGGAGAGGGCGGCGGCGTAGGTGAGCGGCTTGATGCTGCTGCCCGGCTGCTGCAAGGAAAGCGTCACGTTGACGTGCCCGTCGATACTTTCATCCTTGTAATTCACGCTGCCCAGCATGGCCAAAATCTCGCCCGTGCCCGGCTTCATCGCCACCAGGGCAGCATTGTTCAGATTATGCTCCGGGCCGACAGCGGCCACGTGCTGCTGCGCCAGCTGCTCGGCCAGCCGCTGGTATTTCAAATCCAGGGTGGTGGTCACGCGCAGGCCGCCGTTGGCCACTGCTTCGGCACCGTACAGCGCCTCCAGCTGCTGCCGCACGTAGACGGCAAAGTGGGGCGCTTGCAAACTCACTTCTTGCGGGGCAAAGGTGAGCGGTTGCTGGTAAGCGGCCACGGCATCATCCTGGGTGATAAAGCCTTCGCTGACCATCAGGTTGAGCACCAGCCACTGGCGCTCCTTGGCCCCTTCCAGGTTGGTCAGCGGGTCCAGTTCCACCGGGCTTTGCGGCAGCGCCGCCAGCAGGGAAGCTTCACCCAGGGTCAGTTCCTGGGCCGATTTTTCAAAGTAGGTGTCGGCGGCGGCTTCGATGCCGTAGGCCAGATTGCCGTAATAAATTTCGTTGAGGTACATCTCCATGATTTCATCCTTGCTGTAATCCCGGTTCATGATCCAGGCGAGGATGATCTCCTTGGTTTTGCGGTTGTAGGAGACTTCGGTGCGCTCTTCGTAGTCGAAGGCGATGTGGCGGACGAGCTGCTGGGTGATGGTGCTGGCTCCCACGGGACGGCCGTTTGGATTCCTTAAATTGGCCACCAACGCCGCCACCAGCGAGGGAATATCTGCCCCTGGATTTTCGTAGAAGCTGTCGTCTTCTACAGACACGGTGGCATGGATGAGGTGGGAGGGGATTTGGCTGATGGGAACGGCCGTACGTTTGCCCTCGCCAAAAAACTCCCAGAGCAGTTCACCGTTGCGGTCAAAAATCTGGGTCGTCTCGAACGTTTCCCGGTCGCGGGCGGCATCCAGCTTGGTAATGCCATCCTCAATTTCCTGCGACAGGTTGGCGTAAACCAGCGTACCCGCCACCACCACGCCGCCAAAAATGAGCATCGCCAGCAGCAAAATGCCGCCAATGAGGGCGCGGCCCAGGCAGCCAAAACAACCCCGTCGCTTGCGAGCAGGTGTGGCAGCCGGGTGAGCAGGCGGGGCAGGTTGCTGATACTGCGGCGGTGCCTGGTATGCGGTCATGGGGCGGGTGGTCTCTTCTTGATACATGGTCACTCCTGAAAAACAGTCGGTAGTTGCTGGTGGCTGGTGGATAGTCTTACGAGCCACTCACCACTATAAACTGTACAAAAACGGCCGTTTCCCCGCTGTTCGTCCTTTGCACGATTCATACACGACAACCTGACGCCAACAAAAAAAGAGCGCCCTGTAGGACGCTCTTTTAAGTTATCGGTGTTCGGTTATCTGTAATCGGTAATCGGTTGTCCGTAATCGGTTATCACTGCAGACTAACCGTTCACCGTTTACCGATTACCGTTCACCGGCATTAGCCACGGCGGAGCATGACCACGCCCACACCAGCCAGCAGGATCAAAATGGCAGCAACCACAAGGACAATGCCGCCGATGCTGCTAAAGAAGCCGCCTTCTTCAGCGGGCGCGGCGTCACCGGTATCGGCCGTTTCCGTTTCGGTGGTAGTCGTATCGGTGGTGGTATCGCTGGTGGAAGCATCAGCAACGGCCGTTTCCTGGGGATCAAACCGGGTCCCAAACGCCACCGACACCTGGGCTCCTTCGGCGACAGACACGGCCCAGCTGGGCGAGGTCGTGGGTTGGTAATCGGCTGGCGGGAAGATTTGCACCTGGTAGGTGTCCGGTTCCAGGTTCTCGAAGCAGTACGGTTCGCTGGCACCATCGGTGATGTGCGTGGTCACCGTGCTGCCGCCCCGGAAAATGGTGATGGCGGCATCAGCCTGGAGACCTTCAGTGGCCTCATCCCGCGCGCCGTCGCCGTTGATGTCGTCAAAAGCCGCCACACAGATGGTTCCGGTGGTAACGGCCGCTTCGGTCGCTTCCGGTTCGGCGGGGGTTTCAACTTCTTCAGTGGCCGGTTCTTCGGTGTCAGTGCCTTCCACCTCGATCACTTCTTCGGTAGAGGCGGCTTCAGCGGATTCTTCCGTAGTGCCCCCTTCTACTGGCGCTTCGGCCGTGGCTTCTGGAGCGGCCACCGTCGTACCCGCTTCCTTGATAACCAGTTCCTGCCCCACGTTGATAAAGGCCGGGTTATTGTTTAACTCGCGAATGACGGGCAGCGCCTGTTCTGGCGTCAGGCCCAGGGCCGGAGCGTATTGAATGGCAATCGACCAGAAACTATCCCCGGTGTTCACCGTATGGATAATCGCGCCATCAGCACGCGGCGTGGGCGTCGGAAACGGCGTCGACGTCGGACCAGCCTGAGCCGGTGCGCCACCGCTGCCGCTGCTGCCACCCGAGCTGCCAGGAACGGTGCTGGTGGTGCCAAGCGCGTACAGACCAACGCCATCCATGAAAAAGCCGCTGTTCACATACGGATGGCGCGACCCCATCTCCAGGAAGATAATCATCGATTCGGCCGTCGCGGTGAAGTCCCAGCTGTAGGTAATGTTGTTGAGATAAAAGCCATTCACATTTGCGGCCGTCCACAAGGGGCTGTAGGTTAACCCGGCGCTGTTCCAGCCAGAACCAGTCGGCCCCACGCTAAAGCGGACAAAACCGGAATCGTTCCGGGCGGGGGCATTTTTGCCACCGTCATAAGATTCCACGATGTCCACAAAAATGGGGGCAGAAATGCGGTAGTTGCGGCCCACTTCCAGGCCAGAAACTTCCTGGGACAGGGCCATTAAAACGGGCGCCCAGGGCTTAAACATTTTCAGAGTATAGCTACCATCCCGGAAAAAGAGGGAGCGTTCGTTTAGCGGCGCATCTTCAATATACCAGACAACGGTTTCTGGTCGGTAGGCCACCTTCCCCTCGGTGCCGTCAAAAGCTACCCCGTCCAACCAGTGCATGCGCCAACCATTGGGCACTGCAATCTGAGGGATACCATCCTGATTAAAATAGCCACCTTCAAAACCAGGGTTTTGAAACAGGTTCCCCGAAACAATTTCCTGCGCGGCCGCATCACCACGGGGGAAGCTAAATACAGCGACCATTAAAGTTGCTGCCAGCAGCAGCACGCTTTTTGCAACTTTGTTTTTCATCTTCTTTCCTCCACACGTACACCAATGCCCGGGGGTGAACTTTTTGGCGAGCATTGTCTCTTCCTGGTGTTAGTGTCAGTTTAAATATCTTATCAATACCTTGTCTGGGTTGGCCAGGAGCCAGTGCCCAAGCAAGACCACAGACAAAAATATAGCGCAACCATACATTGCGCTACAAACAAGTGAAAATTGTAACATACCACTCAGGAAACAACAATTTTCACAAGGTGTGATATGATCCGGCGCAAGAGCAGGTATTGATGCAGCTATGTCCCGCGACCATCACCGAATCGCCCCCGTTTTTTCCGCTTCAAGTCAACCCCGGTCACACTTCTGGCAGAGGGGCTTTTTCCTCTTTCTCATCTTGCTCTTAGCCATTCCCCTCCTGCAACCGCTGCTAACCAGCCAGATAACCTGTGGCTTTGATACGGCGTTTCACCTGTGGCGGGCTGTGCAGGCCGGGGCC
>CAUJGI010000655.1 GCA_963169155.1 Chloroflexota bacterium | reverse complement strand
TGGGGGCGGCGACCCTGTCGCCAATCAAGGCGTTGAAGTACGAGTAACAACCCCCACCCTAACCCTCCCCCTGAGAGGGGGAGGGCATCAGGCTCCCTCAGCTCCACTTCACCCCAATATCCATCACGATATCGGCCGCTTTGTCGCCCTGGTCGGCGGCGTTGGAGAGGTGGCGCAGCACCTCGCGGCATTTGAGCATGCGCATGATATGCTCGGCGTCTTCCGGCCCCTGGAACAGCTCGGCCAGGCTGTGCCGGTAGGCCCGCTCCACTTCGTTTTCCAGCTTCTTAACACGGCGGGCGTGTTCATTGGCCACACGCGGATGATCGAGCAGGCGTTCCATTGTCAGGTGCAGCTCTTTGGCCATTTCTAAGAGCAGATCGGCTATTTGGGAGACGGCCGTAAACGGGGCCAGCTTAAAAATCTCCAGCTCTTCAATCGTGTCATACACGTAATCAATGAAATTATCCAGCGCCCGCGACAGGGCATAAATATCCTCACGGTCCAGCGGCGTCACAAAGCTGTCTTCCAGCTCATGCACCAAAATTCGATGCAGCTCATCGGCCTCTTTTTCCACCTGGCGGGCCTGCACACTGCGCTTTTCATTGGGCTTTTTCAGGTACGCTTGCAGCGACTCCACACTGACCACGGTGTATTTGCCCTGCTGAATCAGCAGCTGCAAAAAGTTGCTTTGTTTGGGCTTGAAGAATCGTTTGAGCCACTCCATACCGGTTGCCTCCAAAAAACCGCAGGTCGATTTGTAAAATCGACCTACAAAATTGCGTTCAGGGGAAAATAAAGCAGCGCCGCCAGCAAGCCAGAAACGGGAATGGTGAGCACCCAGGCGATGAGCATCTCGTAGCCCACCTGCCAACGCACCTTGGTAAAGCGCTGCGCCGAGCCAGCGCCCATGATGCTGGAGCTCATCACCTGCGTCGTGCTGACCGGGCCACCCAGCAAAGCCGCGCCCAAAATGATCGCCGCGCCGGAAATTTGGGAGACGAAGCCATCGACGGGGCGAATTTTGTAAATACGGCCGCCCAGCGTGCGGATCAAGCGCCAGCCGCCCGTGGCCGTGCCCAGGGCAATGGCCCCGGCGCTGAGGGCAATCACCCACACCGGGACCGCAAACTCAGGGATCATGCCTTCTACCACCAGCCCCAGGGTGATGATGCCCATCGTTTTTTGCGCGTCGTTGGCCCCGTGGCTGAGGGCCAGACCAACGGCCGTTACCACCTGCGCCTGCTTAAAAAAGATGTTGATGTGCGGCGACGCGCCACGCGCTAAAAATAAAGTCAGCTTCATCAATAGATAACCAATCGCCAGCCCCAGAATCGGCGACAAAAAGAGGGCAATGAGAACCGTTCTTAACCCGCTGGTCTGGATGGCGCTAAAACCCGAAGCCACCACCACCGCTCCCACCACACCGCCCACCAGCGCGTGGGACGAGCTGGCTGGAATCCCCAAATACCACGTCACCACATTCCACACCACGGCCGCCATCATCCCGGCAATCACCACAGGCATGGTCACGTGAATCGGATCGGCAATGCCTTTGCCGATCGTTTCGGCGACGGCCACGCCAAAGAGGAACGGCCCGACAAAGTGGGCTGCAGCGGCCAGCCACAGCACCCGGCGCGGCGACATTGCCCGCGAAGCAATCGGGGTAGCCACAATGTTGGCGCTGTCGTGGAATCCGTTGAGAAAGTCGAAAATCAGGGCTGTGATCAGCAGCAGGAAAAAGGGAAAGCTCATGGGTGTTGAGTCGCTGTTATGGCGGAACTTTTAGCCAATCCGCAGGCTTGATTGTTAACAATTTGTTAACAGTATAAAAGCATCCCTAAATTCCGGCAAAGGCTTTATGTCATGGATATCGGGGGTATTAACTCATCGGTGGGGGTTTGGCAGAGATTGATGATGGTGGCGGCGATTTGTTGGGGAGAAGACGGCCGTTCCTCATCCGGCACCAGCACGTGAACCCGCAGGCCATAACCGGCATACTCTCGGGCACATTCGCGGCTGAAGCCCACCACCCCCGCCTTGCTGGCGCAGTACGCCGCCCGGCTTTCCAGCGGCGTCTGCACACCCGCTGTAGAAGCGATATTGACGATCACCCCGCTGCGATCCTGGTTCTCATCGGCCATCACCCGGCCGCACAGCTGGCTCATAAAAAAAGGGCCTTTGAGGTTCACTTCCAGGCAGCGGTTCCAATCCCATTCATCCAGACGCAGCAGGGTGGACCGGGGCATAACAGCGGCATTGTTGACCAAAATATCGAGCTGCCCCCACTCGGCGCGGGTGGTTTCGACCAGGTGCACACATTGGAACTTGTTGGCTACGTCGGCAGCCACGGCAATGGCCTGCCCGCCAGATTCACGAATGGCGACGGCCGTTCGCTCCGCCCGATCTGGATTAATATCATTGACGGCTACACGCACACCAGCGGCAGCCAGAGCCTGGGCAATGGCTGCCCCCACACCCTGGCCGGCACCGGTGACAATCGCCACTTTGTTGTGAAGAGAATTGTCCATTGGCCCAGTATACGCCAATCTGCCGGGTCAACACAAAACGAAACGGCAAATGAAACGTGAGAAAATCACGTTTCACGCTTCACGTTTCACGCCGGGCAGGTATCAATCTATGGCGGCCCTGCGGCACGCCCTGGCGATAGTCATTCCAGGTTTCCAACCGATCCTGCTCCACGATGGTGACCTGGTTGAAGAAGTCGCTTAAGACGCGAGCGGCCGTTAAACCGGCAATCCCGCTGCCAATCACCACGGCATGGTCATAAGATTGATTGAGTTGTTCTGGCTGATCTGGGGCGAATCGATAGTGTGGTAGGAGGGATGGGGGAGTGGGAAAAGGCCGTTTCCCGCCTATTTCCTACTGTTTTCCGGGCAGGGGGGTCCTATACTACCAGACAGAGTGGCTGCCAACCCGAGACAACCCTGCAAGTGGCCGTGTAAGCTTTTCCAACTAACAATGATTTATGCAAGCCAACTGCGATCAGCCCCGGCTTCGGGCCGATGCGGTTAGGCTAACATCCATACCATCGCAACTGAGACTGCCCTGCATACTTTTTGCGGCCCCAGTTGATAAACAGGACCCTACATGTCAACAGCGCAATTAATGAAGCTTCTGGCACCCGTCATGAAGCTGGACGAATTGGGAATCCCCATTGGCCTGGTGCAAGATATTATTTTCCGACTGCTCTTCAATGAAGGGGATGTCAACATTGCCCGTTTTTCTGAGATCATGGGGATTCATGCCAGCCTGGTGGATGAGCTGCTGGCGCGCATGAAGCAGGAACACCTGGTGGAAGTGGTGCGCGCGGGCGGTCTGGGCAGTCTCAGCTTTACCTATGGCCTGACGGACGCTGGCACCAAACGCGCCCGCGACGCTTTTGAGCGCAGCCAGTATGTGGGTCGCGCGCCGATTTCGCTGGATAAATACAACCAGAGCATCATGCTGCAAGCCAGACGCGAGCAGCGCATAACGCCCACCCAGGTAAAACAGGCGCTGGGCTTTTTAATCTTGCCCGATAATTTTCACCGCCGCATTGGTCCGGCAGTCAACGCGGGAACCTCCCTCTTTTTGTACGGCCCGCCCGGCAACGGCAAAACCACCATTGCCCAGGCCATTGCCAAGCTGATTGCCCACGATTCGCCCATCTGGCTGCCCGATGCGATTACGGTCGGTGGGCAAATCATCCGCGTGTTTGATCCGCTGGTACACACCCCGGTTAGCAATGAGACGATGCTGGTGCACACGGGGATGCTGATGAACGGCCGTACCGAAAAGTTCAAGTACGATCAGCGCTGGCGCCTCTTTGAACGCCCCGCCGTAATGGTCGGCGGTGAGCTGACGATGGACTCGTTAAACCTGCGCTACGAACCGATTGCCAAGGTGTACGAAGCACCGCTCCAATTAAAAGCCAATGGCGGCATGTTCCTCATCGACGACTTTGGTCGCCAGCTGATCAGCCCGCAGGAACTGCTTAACCGCTGGATTGTGCCCCTGGAAAGCGGCATCGACTTCCTGCGCTTGCAGTCCGGCCAAAGCCTGGAAGTACCGTTTCGTCAGCTCATCGTCTTTTCCACCAATCTGGACCCGATGCAGCTGGTTGACGGGGCCTTCCTGCGCCGTATTCAAATGAAGGTGGAAGTGGGCGGTCCCAGCGAAAAGCTGTTCTACCAGATTTTCACCGAATCGTGTAAATCGTTTAACCTGCCCTTCGACAAAAAAGCGTTTGTGCACCTGCTGCAAAAATGGTATCGCGCGCCCAACCGGGTGATGCAGGCGGTGCATCCGCGCGACATTGTGAAGACGGTCATTTCCATCTGCAATTACGACAACACTACCCCCGCGCTCACGCCAGAGCTGATCGACGAGGCGTGTGAGTGCTACTTTGTGGATTGCAACATGGCGGCAACGCTGGCCGACCAGAAGGTGGGGGATGAGAAGTAAAAAGTGAAAAGTGAAAAGTAGTAAGTGGTAAGCGAAAATTGAAAGCCTCTCGCCAAGCAATTTTGGAGAGAGGCTTTTTTGTTTGCGTAGATTGGGCCAATCTCCAAGATTGGCCCAATCTTTTGGTCATCTAGTTGTCGAAGAAAACGACGCCGAGGGCTTTGGGACCGACGTGGGCACCAACCACCGGGCTTAGCTCAACAATGTGGATTTCGATGGGGTTGAGCTTTTGCTTGAGTTCGGCGTAAATGCTTTTCGCTTCATCGGCGGCGGCGGCATGAATAACGGCCGCTTTCACATTCGATTTGCCTGCCATTTCCGTTTCGGCTACGTCCATCAGGTGGGCCAGCGCCTTTTTCTTGGTGCGCACCGAAGCCAGCGGCTCAATCTTGCCGTCCAACAGGTGCAGAATGGGCTTGATGGACAGCATGGACCCAATGAGGCGCTGCGCTCCGCCAATCCGGCCACCGCGGTGCAAAAATTCCAGCGTATCCACCACAAACAAGACGCGCATCTTTTTCACCAGGGCACGGGCAGCGGCGGCAGCTTCTTTGTAATCGGCACCATTTTCAGCGGCGCGGGCGGCGGCCAGCGCCATGTAACCCAGTCCCATTGCGGCCGACTCGGAATCGACAATCTCAATGGGGTACCCACCCATCATGTCGACAGCCGCCTGGGCCGAGGCCTGGGTGCCGCTGAGCAGCTTGGAGATGAGGACGGCCACGATGGAATCGGCCGTTTCGGCGACTTTGGAGAAAAATTCGTGGAACTCACCAGCTGACGGCTGGGAGGTGGTGGGCATCTCTCTGGCTGTGGCCAAACGCCCGTAAAAAGCGTCGGGTTTGATGTCGATATCATCACGCAGGCTGCTGCCTTCCCAGTTTAGAATTTGGGGAATGACGTGAATGTTGTATTTGGCGACTAAAGCCGGGGGAATGTAGGCGGTGCTGTCTACCACCACCGCAACTTTTGCTTTGCTCATAAATGCTCTCCTATTTTTCTTGCGCGATTCGAGTTGCTTACGTTTTACCACAGAGTTGGCGGACGGGAAACGGCCGTTTCCCCCCATATCCATATACTGTAACCCGCCACGCCATTATCAGTTTTGCCGGGAATGAAAAATGGGGCGCAACGCGCAAATTATGAGCCCAGCCCTGGCCAGCGACTATTGTCCTTCGGGAATAATGAGGGTGGTACCGACGGTGACGCGGTCCGGGTTGGTGATTTCATTGGCGGCGACGATGGCCTGGACGGTGACGCCGTACTGCTGGGCAATGGTGGTGAGGTTTTCACCAGCCTGTACGGTGTGGGTGCGCGCAGGTACGGCCGTTGGGAAATCTGCCGGGTTGGCGGGTTCGGCAACGGCCTCGGCATCCTCGGCGGGCACCTCTTCCGTTTCTTCCTCAACGACTACGTCCGACTCCGTTGGCACGGCCGTGGCGGCTTCTTCCACAATTTCGGGTTTAATCGTTTCGGCTTCTGCTTCGTCGGTGACCAGTGGGGCGGCGGGCTGGCCCTCGCCCAAAACGGCGGGGATAATGGTGTTGAAGATGTACGGCCGTAACAAGGCAATAATCAGCACCGTGGCCAGCAGCACAAGCGCCAGCAGGCCAAATTTCAGCCATTCACCCCGACCGGCCGGTCGGCGCTCCACGACAACAACTTCTTCACGTTCAATCACTCTGGGATTTTGCTCTTCCACTTCGTAGCTGTTCACATTGGCATCGCTCATGGGAAACACTCCTCCTCAACACAAGCGTAAAAACATTATGACAAATGATAACCCAGAGTAGCAGGCTTGCCCGGTTTGGTCAAGGATGCGCCATTTCTGCTCAGGGCTTGGCAAAAATCCACATTATTCGCCAATGGGACGCGGATGAACGCGGACGAGCGCAGACTAAAAGCAACATTCCGCGTTATCCGCGCTGGTCCGCGTCCAAACTATTAAAAAGCCTTACACTTCTGCTACAATCCGCCCCAATGGGAGGTTTTGATGAGATTATCCAGACGACTTTTCGTGCTCCTGCTGGGGCTGTTGATGGTGGTGGCAGCAACGGCCGTTCCTTCCCAACCCGCTCAGGCTGGCACCAACCACACGCTTTATCTGCCGCTGATCACCGTCCCGTCGCTCGGCCCGAATCTGCTGCCCAATGGCTCGTTTGAGGGCGGTTGGTCCCACCCGAACGGCGTGCCCGAGCTGCAAATTCCGGCCAGCTGGCAGTTTAACTATGCCGAAGGCCCCAACACCCTGGACCCCGATCCCTGGAACGTCTGGGTCCGGCCCGAAATGCGCGTTTTGCCCTCGGCCTTTTTGCCACCCGCCGAGCATGCTTTGTTCATTTGGGACGGCGACCAGACGGTAAAGGTGTTTAAGGATTCCGGGGCAATTAGTTTTGAGCTGACAACGGCCGTTTTCCTCCAGCCCGGCACCTATATCCTCGTCATCAACGTCTTCCCCGACCTGATCGTAGGGTATGACAACGGCCAGAAAATCTGGGCACCCGATCCGCTGTCTGGCGAGGTGAAGCTCATTGCTGGGAACGGCACTACCGGCTGGATGCGGCCCATCTTTGGCCAAAAAAACCGCTTCCAGACCACCTTCACCGTAACGCAGCCGCAAACGGCGGTGGTTGGCGCGGCGATGCGCGGCCGTTGGGCTATCCTCAACAACGGCTGGTTCATGGACGATTGGGGCCTCTACAAACCGTAAAGAATATCCACAGATTACGCCGATAAAGTTAAATCTGGGCAATCTGTGTCATCTGTGGATGGAAACTCCGATGAATGAAATTGGGACATTGGCAGAAAAGTCACTGCATGCGGGGATCAAGGCGTGGTACGGCCGTTCCACCGACCAGTTCGAGGTGCAGCTGGATGGCTTTATCATCGACATTGTGCGCGGGGAACAGCTCATAGAGATTCAGACGCGCCACTTTGGGGCGATGAAGCGCAAGCTGAGCCGCTTGCTGGAGCATCACCCGGTGCTGCTGCTGCATCCCATTGCCCAGGAAAAGTGGATTGTGCGGGAAACGGCCGTGGGCCAGCTCATCAGCCGCCGTAAATCCCCCAAAAAAGGCCAGGCGCTCGACCTGTTTTCCGAGCTGATGCGCATTCCACACCTGCTGCCGCACCCCAACCTGGTGGTGGGCGCACTGCTCACCCGGCAGGAAGAAGTGTGGCGTGACGATGGTCAGGGCAGCTGGCGGCGCAAAGGGTGGAGCCTGCACGATCATCGGCTGTTGGAGGTCATTGGACTGCATACCTTCGCCACCCCCGCCGATCTGCTCAAGCTGCTGCCGACCGACTTGCCCCAACCGTTCACCAACAAGCAGCTAGCCAGGCTTACTAAAATCCCGCCCCATCTGGCCCAGCGCATCACCTACACATTAACTCGCTGTGATGTTGTTGAACAAGTGGGAAAAGAGGCGCGGTCGAATTTGTACCGGGTTCTTGTCAGTGAGAAGTTGTGAATTAACAAGATGGCTGGTTGCTGGAATTTGGAGTTTAATCGTGCGGAGTTCATGGTAAAAATTCAATGCATTACCCATCTTCCAGTCGGAAGTTTGAATATTACGGCCGTTATCAACCAGTTCGACAAGCGCCATAATCGCAATAACGGCCCAGTGGTGCCGGGCCGCAGCCAGTTCTGTGATGCTCAATCATTTTGTGAGGCAGGAAAATGATTCCCTTTCTGGTTGGGTTGTTAATTTTTCTGGCCGCAATTTTAATCTTCATAATTGTGGGTGGTCCCAAGCTGCCGCCAGATACAGACGCGATCATTGATGCGGTAATGAACAGCGAGCTGCCGGAAAAGATTGTGGGCGAAACGGGGTTTGCTTCGTCGGATGGTTTGTCGATCTGGTATGAGCGCCTTTCCCCGGAAGGTTTGCCCAAAGGTGTGGTCCTCCTGCTGCTGGGCATGGGGGGCGACGCTTTATTCTGGCCGCCAGAGTTCATGCGCGGCTTCTTAGAGGCAGGATACCAGGTGATTCGTTATGATCACCGGGGGACGGGCATGTCTGACTGGGTTGAAAACTGGGACCGCAAAAATCCGTACGCGGTGGCCGACATGGCACGCGATGTTGTAGCCGTGCTGGATGCGCTTCTGGTAGAGCGAGCACATCTGGTGGGCCTGTCGATGGGCGGCATGGTGGCGCAGGAGGTGGCTATCCAGCAGCCAGCCAGAGCTGCCTCACTGACCCTCATGATGACTTCAGGCTTTGT
>CAUJGI010000654.1 GCA_963169155.1 Chloroflexota bacterium | reverse complement strand
GAAGCGCGGTAAGAAACCGCGGCTACAGTAAAGACGCCAGGAACGCAATTTGGGGCAAGAGGGTGCCCGCCTCAGGCACGCGGTACTGCCAGCCCAGCACTTCCAGCATGATGTAATCGGCAATGGCCCACAGCCCAAAGCAGCCAATCGAAAAGAAGATGATGGCGATGGCGATGGCTACCAGCATACAACCTTGCCCGCAGCCAAAACGGTTGGCGGTGCGTTGGATACGGCCGTTTGGATTAGCGGCTGGTGGTTGGTTTGTGGGTGGCGGGTTTTCGGGTTGCTGTCGTGGAGGAGGCGAGGTGGTGTTTTCCGCTGTTTCAATTTCGCCGCGGCCGCGGCAGCGGTAGGACGCACATTTGCTGCCGTTGGCCCGCCAGCAGTGCGCGTGATGGCGCGTGCTGTCTTCCGGGCAAATGACCGCCTCATCCCCTGGTGCCAGCGGATTTTTGCACAGGGCACATTCCTCGCCCAAAAACGGGGACTGCTTGGTGATGATGACGGGGGAGAGCATAAAGGGAAAACGATGAGCGTGAAGCCTTGGCTCCACGCTCATTCAGCTAACCAATTTTGATTTGGTCCAGCAGCCATTTGAAGAGGCGCGCCAGCAGGGACGGCCGTCGCAGTTCTTCTACCTGGCGGCGCTGTTCTTCTTTGAGGCGCTTGGTTTGTTGGCTGGAACGGCCGTTTGCCGACGGCCGTGGCAAATCGGTGTACTTGATGCTGAGCACCGGGCTGGTGGGTGTGCCGTACACCTTAAACTTGTCGTGGCCGCAGCCCAGCACCGCACATTTGCCGCCGCCCTGCTCCCAGCAGACTTTGTGGTACAACGTGCCGCATTTGGCGCAGACCACCGGCAGCAGCTCGCGTTCTTCCACGAACTTTTCCACCGGATTGGCGCAAATGGGGCAGTGCAGGCTCAGTTGATTGGCGGCCTGAATGTCGCTATTCGTAATGGTGAGGGAGGGCATTTCCTGTTCGTCCATTTTAAGCATTATAGCAGTAAACGGTTATCGGGAAACGGTAAACCGTAATCGGTTATCCGTAATCGGTAATTGGTCAGGCAATCTTTTCCTACCGATTTCCGATTACCGATAACCGCCCACCGTTTACTGGTCACCAGCTTCCGGCGGCCCATTCCGGCCACTGAAAGTTGTGCCGTGACACCTGCGTTTTCTCCCGGTTCCAGCTGAAAAAGCCGCTGGATTGAGCGCGGGGGTCCAACACAAAGGCCACGTGCCAGATCTGCGTGAAGAAGTTCTGATGAATAAATAGATCCATCCCCGACAAAAAGATGCCAAAGCCGGGATGGGTATGGTACCAGCCAACGATAACGGCCGTTTCATCCGGATACCGTTCGCGCAGTTTGTCCGTCATGTAGCGCCAGCTTTCGGGCGTGTAGGTCACGCTCGCGCCATGCATCACCGTGTACTTGGCGATGATCGTGTCCAGGATATGCACCCGGTAACGGCCGTCGGGCTGCTTTTCCGGGCGTGGCCCAACCAGCACCCCGGCCACCTCGCGGTTCAAACTGCTCAGGGCGTGGGCCTGTGCTGCCCGTAAGGCCGGTTCCTCGATGGTGATGTCCACTGCCGCAGGCGTCGGATCGCCAATGGGCAGATTCCGCCCGGCAATGCGCACCCGCGCCCGGCTGGGGGCAATCACCGTGCTGCTGGTGCCGTCTGGCTGCGCTTCACGCTCCTCGTGCACCGGCTCCGGCTCCGACACGACGATTCTGTCTGCCTCATCCACCGCTGTGAGGGTCGGGATAACCGGTTGGGGCACTGGCTCTGGTTCGGGTTTGGCCACGGTCTCCGTTTCAGCCGCAGCTGGCGGTTCAACCGTAGCAGCTGGTTCTTGTGGCGCTTCGTCAATTTGGGCGGGAACGGCCGTTTCATCTTCGTCAGCTGCCCCGGCTGGCGCTTCCTTGGCGGTGGCCGCAGCGGCCGTTTCTACCACCATCTTCGCCAGCCATTCCCGCGAGGGGGCCACCGGTTCGCCAGCTGCGTCCACCACATCCATCGCCATTTTGACCGTGCTGTCCTTGGCCAGATCGGCCAGCTTGATTTCACCGTAGGTCTGCCAGATGTCAGCTTCCATCTGGTCGGCAAAGGTTTGCAGCTCGGCCAGGGTGCATTCATGCAATGTTTTGAAGCTGCCTTGCACCGGCACCAGTTCGGTGGGGGTCAGGCGGATGTTGGCGGAAACGGCCGTTGCCTGCCCCGGCAGATAAATTTGAATAATCGCCACGTAATGGGTCGTTGTTGTCTCAGTCATAAATAAGTCCAGTTAATAGTGGCTGGTGGCGAGTTGCGAGTGGCATTGACTAGCCGCTAGCAACCAGCTACTAGGGAGTTAACGCCACGGCAATCTGGCAGTCGGCCATGCCGGGCAGGGGAATGTTTTGGCGGTCAACGGCCGTCAGCCGCAAATCATACGCGCCAACGGGCAGTTGGCTGGTGTCCCAGGTGGTGAGCAGCCCTAAATCGGTCTGGCGGCGCTGTACCCCAACCAGCTCCCACAGCTCGCCCCCGGCAGGTCGATATTCAATCTGGTAACGGGCGGCGTCGGGCTGAACAGTTGTACCAAAAATGGCCACGTCCTGTCCGGCCGTCAGCTGGCTTTGGGTTGTCGGTGCCAGGATGCGCAGCTGGGCATCGGCACAG
>CAUJGI010000653.1 GCA_963169155.1 Chloroflexota bacterium | reverse complement strand
GTGGGGAGATTTTAGGTACTGGCAGTTTAAGATTGCCAGCATCTAGGCCACAAACGAATTCCAGGAGAAACAATCCATGCAAAAACAGTTAGTCATCACCGTCACCGGCAATGATCGTGTGGGCATTGTTGATGACGTGACCAAGATCATTCTGGCCTATCAGGCCAATGTAGACGCGAGCCGCATGGCCCGGTTAGGCGGCGAGTTTGCCATGCTCATGCTGATTTCTGTGGCCGACGAGCACCGTGTCGCTTTAGCGGAATCGCTGAATGGCTTACGCAGCCAGGGGTTTGAGCTGGCCATCCGGCCCACCGAACAAAGTTCGGCCCAAAATTTTGTGGGCTGGCACAGTTATCAGATCGACGTTCGCGGCGCAGATCACGAGGGCATCATTCACGAAGTAGCCCACCGCCTGGCCAAGCAAGGGGCCAGCGTAGAAACGATCGACACCGGCACGGAAGATGCCCCGTTTGGTGGCCTCCGGCTCTTTACCATGACGGCCACCGTGCTGGCCCCGCCGGGACTGTCCGCGGCCGCTTTGCAGGACGAGCTGGACATGATCGGGGATAAACTAAACGTAGATATTACGGTAGAAGCGCTGAGCGATTGAGTGCTCTGTTGGTGAAATTCTCCGGGAACTGATTGGCGCTTCAACAGGTGAAGTTTCCGAGAGAGTTTATCAAGCGTCTGGTTAACGGGGCACGGAGAGAGTGGAACGGCCGTTCCCCCACCAAACCCAAGTAAAAGCGGGCCACTTCTTAAGCTAAAAAACGCTCGTTTTTAACCTGGCGAGATTGGGCCAATCTTGAAGATTGGCCCAATCTGTAGAACGAACCTCAGGCATTTTCGGAATTAAAAATAAGCCTTCAATCCGAAAATGCCTCAAGCGAATTCCGAAAAGCATTGAATTTTTACCCGATTATTTCTCGGAATTCGCCTTAGGCCTGCGTCAATTCCCACAACTTGCTGGGGCTGAGCGGAATCTCGCGGATTTCGATTTGGTGATTGAGCGCATCCTCCACCGCCTGGGCAAACAGCGGCCCGGTAGGAATGGCTCCCGCCTCGCCTGCCCCCTTGATCCCCAACGGATTCAGCGGCGACGGAGTGACCTCATGGTCGATTTCCACCCGAGGCACATCTAACGCCGTAGGCAGCAGATAGTCCATAAAAGAGCCAGTCAGCAGCTGCCCCTCTTCATTGTAGATGATTTGCTCATAGAAGGCGTTTCCGATGCCCTGGGCCACACCGCCCTGAATCTGGCCGTCCAAAATGAGCGGATTGATCACCTTGCCACAGTCGTGCACCACCACGTAGCGCAAAATTTGCACATCCAGCGTGTCGGGATCAACTTCCACAATCATGGCGTGCACGCCGCTGGCAGTGGCCCCGTACTCCGGGCCAAAATAGTTGGTCGCTTCCAGGCCGGGTTCTGTGCCGGGCTTGACCGCGCCGCGCATCGGGTTGGCCCGCTGCGCCAGCTGCCCCAGCGGAATGGCCCGATCCGGCACCCCTTTAACGCGCACCTCGCCGTTGCCCAGCTCTAAATCTTCTTCGGCCGCCTCCAAAATTTCGCTGGCCAGCTTGAGAATCTTCTGGCGCACGTCGCGGGCGGCTTCATTGATGGCGTTGCCCGCGACAACGGCACCCCGGCTGGCAAAGGTGCCTGCACCCCAGTGGAACTGGTCGGTGTCGCCGGTCACCAAATCCACTTCGGACACGTCCACGCCGACCTGATCGGCCACGATTTGGGCGAAGCTGGTGAAATGCCCCTGCCCCTGCGTGCCGATGCCGGTGGCCACGCTGACGCGGCCGCTGCTGGTGACCTGCACCCGCGCCCCTTCATACGGGCCAATGCCGGTGCCTTCGACGTAGGCGACCACTCCCAGACCCAGCTGCCGCCCTTCGGCGCGGGCCTGCGGCTGGAGGGTTTGGTAAAAGTCGTCGTAGCCGATCATTTTTAGCGCTTTGTTGAGGACGGGTTCGTAGTTGCCGCTGTCGTATTTGAGCGGGGCGAAGTCCTGGTAGATGATTTCGTTGTTGTAGGGGAATTTGTCGGGCGGGATGAAGTTGCGACGGCGGATTTCGGCTTTGTCGATGCCCAGTTCGCGGGCGGCGATGTCCAGCAGGCGCTCAATCACAAAAACGCCGTGCTGCCGTCCCGCGCCCCGGTATGGGGTGACGATGGTTTTGTTGGTGAAAACGGCCGTAAACTCCGAATAATAGTTCTCAATGTCGTACGGCCCCAGCAAGGTGCACTGGCTGTTCAAGGCCACGGTGAGACCATAGGGGGCATACGCGCCCTGGTCGTGCAAAAAAACGTCGTGGATGCCGAGGATACGGCCGTCCTTGCTAAACGCCGCCTCAACCGTGTGCGTCTGGCTGCGTTCGTGGGTGGTGGCGACAAAGTTCTCGGCGCGATCCTCGATCCATTTCACCGGACGATCCAGCTTCATCGCCGCCCAGGGGACCAGCACCTCTTCCTGGTAAAACATCATGATTTTGGGGCCAAAGCCGCCACCGATGAACGGGGCAATCACCCGCACCTGATTTTCCGACAGGCCCAGCAGCGCCGCCATGCCGTTGCGCACAAAGACGGGCGCCTGGGTGGTGTCCCACATCGTCAGCCGCTGGGCGCGGCGGTCCCACTGGGCCACCACGCCCCGGTTTTCCATGGCGGCGGCGATGCCGTGATCGTACTCAAAGGTGCGCTGGATGAGATGATCGGCCTGGGCTTTGGCCGCTTCGTAACGGCCCTTGCGCTGCACTACGTGGGCGGAAATGTTGCTGCCCAGATCGTCGTGCACCAGCGCAGAGTCAGATTCCAGGGCAGCGGCCAGATCCACCACGGCGGGCAGCGGTTCGACATCGACAAAAATGAGTTCGGCGGCGTCTTCGGCGATGTAGCGGCTTGTGGCCACCACCATCGCAATCGGTTCGCCGACAAAGCGGACTTTGTCTTTGGCCAGGGGCACCTGGGTGCGCTGGTTAAAGATGATGTCCTTCACCGGCGGCGGCGCGACGAGCAGCGGCCCCGGCTGCCAATAGTCGCCTAAATCTTCGGCGGTGTACACGGCCACCACCCCTTCACATTCGCGTGCGGCCGTTACATCAATGCTCAAAATCCGCGCATGGGCATACGGGCTGCGGTAAAACGCCACATGCAGCATGTCCGGCAGGTTCACATCGTCCGTAAACAACGCCTGCCCCGTCAACAAGCGAGGGTCTTCATTTCGCTTGATTCGTTCGCCAAAGAATTGTGTGCCAGCCATGGGAGCCTCCAAATTGACGTGTGCTTTTTAGTGGAATAGACCGCTATTTTAACCAGCAATCCCGTTTGGGGCACAAAAATTAGCGATAAAGTAACGATTATGCTGTATGAAACAAGTAAATTTGTCGTATTCGTGAACAGTTATCACAAAATTGGAGGAATGATGTCAAAGAAAACAACGGGAAGACGAAACATTCGTGTTAAAAAATTTGTGCTGAATTGTGTGCCATCTGAAAACCAGCTAGATGATTGGACTTTTGAAGACGCGATCGGTGCTGGTGTCGTTACCTTACCAGAGGCAATCCCAGATGTTGTTGATTTACGGGAAGAATGGTGGCCTGTAGATGATCAAGGGGGATCAGGAGCTTGTGTTGGATACGCTACAGCTTTAGGCATACTCCGCTGGCATTATGTGAAAGCTGGCTGGATTCCAGAAATACAAAAACCGTCGGCACGGTTTATCTGGATGGCTAATAAAGAAACCGATGAGATCACCTCTTATCCAACAACGTTTCTTGAGAAGGAAGGCACACAGACTAAATTGGCTTTGGGGGTTGCTCGCAAATATGGCTGTGTTTTGGAAGCAGATTTATCCATGAACGGATCGCTTTCCATGTTGCCAAGTGCTACTTTTTATACCAAGGCGGCCAGGTTGAGAATTGCCACTTACCACAATCTGTGGCGAAATTTGGACGTTTGGCGCGGCTGGCTGGCCTCAAATGGGCCAATATTGACACGATTGAATGTTGATCGGACATGGGATAATGCGCGATTGACAAACGGCCGTTTAGAAACCTATCAGCCCAATACAGTGAGAGGCGGTCATGCTGTCTGCCTGGTGGGTTATACGCCAGATCACTTCATTGTACGCAACAGTTGGGGGGATGATTGGGGAGATAATGGTTTTGGCTATGCCTCCAATGCTTATGCAGCTGTGGCATTTACAGAAGCTTATGGTGCTGTGCTCTAATTTTGGCAAATTAGCGGTTAAGGTAACGATAACTCCCAACTATCTTCACCACCACCCGTTTGATCCTAGATTTCTTGGAGAATTAAAGGACTCCGACAAGCTGGGTGCCATTTTACAAACGAACGGCAAGATTGATGCGCTTTTGTATGGGCACAACCATCATGGCAAAAAACGCAACGGCAAATGGCGTATTGCTAGATGTTATGATGCCGG
>CAUJGI010000652.1 GCA_963169155.1 Chloroflexota bacterium | reverse complement strand
ATACCGGAAGGAGATCGGGAAATCGAGTTTATTACGACGCCAGTGTGGGATGACGATAGCGAAATTGTGCTGCTGGTCACCACCACGCGCGATGTTACCGAGCGGCGGCAAACGGCTTGGGCGATGCATCGGGCGCAAAAGATGGAAAGCCTGGGGGTGCTGGCGGGCGGCATTGCGCACGATTTTAACAACTTGTTGGTGGCCATGTTGGGCCAAACCTCGTTGGCGCAGGCGCATCTATCCCCCGATCACCCGGCATATACTCATGTCAACAAGGCTGTCCAGGCCGCCGACCAGGCGGCTGGGCTGACGCGCCAGCTGCTGGCTTATTCGGGAGGAGGGCAATTTACCATTACGCCGTTAAACCTGAACACACTCATCCGTGAAAGTATTGACCTGCTCAAGGTGGCGCTGCCCAAGCAAATTGCTCTGGAACTGGCTTTGACTGACGGACTGCCGTTGGTTGAGGCCGACGTTGGTCAACTCCAGCAGGTGATGATGAATTTGTTGATCAATGCGGCTGAATCGATTGGGGAACAGCCGGGCGCCATTTGGGTGCAAACGGCCGTATGCCCCATCACCGCCCAAGATAATGCCTACTGGCGCTACACCAACCAGCCGCTGACGCCGGGTACCTACATCTGCCTCCAGGTAAAAGACAGCGGCAGCGGCATGACAAGCGAAACGATATCCAAGATTTTTGATCCGTTTTTTACGACCAAGTTTACCGGGCGTGGTCTGGGGCTGGCGGCCGTTTTGGGCATTGTGCGCGGCCACCAAGGTGGCCTGCGGGTAACGAGCCAGCCGGGCGAGGGCACCCTGTTTGAACTGCTGTTCCCCGTTTCCTCAGCTATGGATGAGGTACATCTCCCAGAACCCCCTGCTGCTAAAACGGCCGTCTCCGGCCTGGTTCTGGTGATTGACGATGAAGCGGCCGTGCGTGAAGCAGTGACCGATATTCTGGAGATGGAGGGCATTGACGTGCTGACGGCCGCCAACGGCGACGCGGGAATAGCCCTATACCAGGCGCAGGCCGGGGCCATCGACCTGGTAGTGTTGGACCTTTCCATGCCGGGCAAAAGCGGCTACGAAACGTTTGCAGCGCTGCAGGCAATTGATCCTAACGTGCGCATTTTGCTCTCGTCTGGCTACAGCGAAGCCGATGCCACGCGGGGTTTTACCTCGCCGCCGCTGGTGGGCTTTTTGCAGAAGCCGTACCGGCTGGATTCCTTCATGCAGCGGTTGAAAAAGCATTTGTAGGAGCAGCAAATGGCGCGAATCGGCAAGTATGTGGGGCAACGGCCGTTTTTCATCGTGATGGTGGCCTGTGGGCTGTTTATAGGGCTGACCCTGGTCGCCATGTTTTTCTACCCTGGCGGCACCTGGACCAATCCCCAGCTAGACAGCTACCGCTTTTTCCAGAACTTTTTTAGCGACTTAGGCATGTGGACCACCCCGGGCGGACGGCCGAATCCGGTTTCGGCCGTGCTCTTTTTTACTGCCCTCACCAGTGCCGGGTTGGGGCTGATTCTCTTTTTCCTCACCTTCCCCCGCTTTTTTGCCCACCACCGGCTGACCAGATGGGCCAGCTGGTTTGGCCTGATGATTGGCGTCTGGTCCGGCATCTCCTTTATCGGTATTGCCTTCACGCCCGCCGATATTTTCCTGGACGCCCACGTTAACTTTGTTTACAGCGCTTTCCTCAGCCTGCCGGTGGCGTGTTTCATTTTTGCCATTGCCATCTGGCGGCACCAAACGTTTCCCAACCGATATGCGGCCGTTTTGTTTGGCTTTACGGTTTGCCTGATGGTTTACTTGTGGCTGCTCTTTTTTGGGCCGTCGGGCCAGGCGGCGCAGGGCATCAACTACCAGGCCACCGGGCAAAAGCTGATCGTCTATATTGCCCTGGGCAGCATGCTGTACCTGGCTTATGGCGCCAACCAGCACGCAGAGGCGTAAAGCCGGGTGGCTTTTCGCCCCCAGCGATTCACTGTCCCTCTTTTTTGACAACCATTCTCACTTTTGTTACCATCAATTCTCAACTAAATATTGTCTTGCCCAGGCAAGCAAATCTTATCCAGAGAGGTGGAGGGACCGGCCCGATGATACCTCAGCAACCATCCTTAAATCGGTGAACGGTAAACCGTAATCGGTAAGCGGTAAAACTGATTACCGATAACCGATTACCGATGACCGAACAAGGGACAGGTGCTAAATCCGGCAGAAGAAACAATGATCTTCTGGAAGATGAGACGTGGCGACACTGATTTCACGAGCCCCTTCTGTACTTCCAGGAGGGGCTTTTTTTATTGGCCGCAGAGACCACGGCGGTTTGGGAGCCGAAGCCGCAGCGCCGTGAAGTCGCTCTGTGGCTAACTGAGGACGAGGAATGATGGACGAATTACCAGCGTTACAAGAAATGAACTTACCGAATGGGACAACGGCCGTTCACGGCCACCTCCCCTCCCGCCAACCCAAACCCAACCATGCCCTCACCACGCCCATCTGGCAGACGGCCACCTACACCTTCGACAACACGGCCGATCTCATCGCTTTTCAGGAAGCCAAACTGTGGGGGGGCACCAACGGCCGTATCGAGTACGCCCGCTATGGCAACCCCACGGTCCAGGCGGTAGAACAGCGGCTGGTGGCTCTGGAAGCGGGTGACCTGCCGGGTAACTACGACGCGCTGCTCTTTCCTACGGGCATGACGGCCGTTACCAATGTGCTGCTCTCCATCCTGCCCACCGGCAGCCACGTCATCTTCACCGACGACAGCTACCGCAAAACGCGCCAGTTCTGCCAGACCTTCCTCAAGCGGCTGGGCATTGAAACGAGCCAGGTGCCGATGGGTGACTACGATGCACTCGCCGCCGCCATCCAGCCCAACACGCGCATCATTCTCACCGAAAGCCCCACCAACCCATACCTGCGCGTGGCCGACCTGGAGAAAATTGTGGCGATTGCCCGGCAGCACCGGCGGGTGAAGACGATGATCGACGCCACCTTTGCTACACCGGTGAACCAACGGCCGTTGGCCTACGGCATCGATCTCGTCATTCACAGCGGCACCAAATATTTCAGCGGCCACAACGACGTGATGGCTGGTGTGGTGGTGGGTGAGGCGGGGCTGATCAACGCTTTGCGGCAAAGCCAGGGCATGCTGGGCGGTGTGCTCGATCCACACGCCGCCTACCTGCTAGAGCGCGGCCTCAAGACGCTGGCGCTGCGTGTGTCGCAGCAAAACCGCTCGGCGCAGGCCGTGGCCGAATTTTTGCAAAGCCACCCGGCCATAGA
>CAUJGI010000651.1 GCA_963169155.1 Chloroflexota bacterium | reverse complement strand
AGGTATTCGCCGTAGCTCTGGAAAGCCGAGACGATGTCCAGCTTGGCGTGTTTGGCGGTGCAGCCCGCCTGGATCGTGCCGCCGTACACCATGATGGCCGGTCGATTCAGCCGCCCCATGGCCATGAGGCAGCCGGGCATGTTTTTGTCGCAGCCGGGCAGAGCAATTAGGCCGTCGTACCACTGCGCGCCCATAATCGTCTCGATGGAGTCGGCGATGAGGTCGCGGGATTGCAGCGAGAAGCTCATGCCGTCGGTGCCCATGCTGATGCCGTCGCTGACGCCGATGGTGTTGAAGCGCATCCCCACCAGATCGGCCGCAGCGACGCCTTCTTTGACTTTGGCGGCTAAATCCAGCAGGTGCATGTTGCAGGAGTTGCCCTCGTACCAGACGCTGGCAATGCCCACCTGCGCCTTGTCCATGTCGGCGGGCTGCAAGCCCGTCGCGTACAACATCGCCTGCGACGCCCCCTGCGCCTTTGGCTGCGTTATTCTTGAACTGTATTTGTTTAGTTGGGTCATTTGTGTGGTTTCCTTTTTGTTACACAGAGATGCACAGAGGAAGCACAGAGTTTCACGGAGAGATCGGGGAGGGATTTCTAGAGCATGAAACGTCGGATGCCGCCATCTTTGAGTAATTTGACATTGAAGTTGATTAACAGGCCAACTTTGCATCCTGAAAATCTGAGATACGAAAGGATTTGTGCCTCATGAACTGGCGTAATTTGCTCAACCGCTTTCAACTCTATGATGACTTGATTATTGACGAGTAAATCAATGCGGTAGCCATGATCCAGATGAATCTCTTTATAAACCAGAGGCAGAGGCTTTTGTTGTTCAACAGAAAGATCCAAGTTTTTCAACTCGTAGGCCAAACAAGTTTCATAGGCTGATTCAAGCAATCCTGGACCTAATAGTCGGTGCACTTCGATTGCTGCCCCAATTATTTTGGATGTCAACTCATTAACTCTCATTCTTCTCTGTGAATCTCCGTGCTCCTCTGTGCCCCTCTGTGTTCCGCTTTTAAATTACGGCCGTTCCCTCAATCTCAATCAAAAACTCAGGCCTGGCCAGGCCATAAACCCCAATCCAGGTGGTCGCTGGTGGGTTTTCCGGGAAAAATTCCTTGAGTCCTTCGCTGACCGGGGCTGTTTGGTCCATCCAGCTTTGCACGATGTAGATGCGCAAGGTGACGATGTCGTTGAGGGTGGCCCCGGCGGTGGTAACGGCCGTCTCCACATTCCGCAAACTCTGCCACACCTGCGCCCGCAAATCATTCTCGCCGACGATGTTTTCGTGTTCGTCCCAGGCCACCTGGCCAGAGAAGTACACCGTGCGGCTGCCTTGCGACACCACAATTTGCGAAAAGCCGTACTGCAAGCTGTTGAATAACGTTGCGGGATTCAGTGCTTGTTTGGCCATTATCTTGTCCTTTTCATAAGTTAATGAGAAAGCCACCCGCCGCGATGAGTAGAAAACCCAGCCCCAGCCAGCGCAGACCCGGCCCCCAGGCACGAAACAGGATTTTGGCGTTCTGCCAGCGCATCGCGCCACTCGCCTGTTTGGCCCGGATTGCCTGCACGTTTGCCTGCAACACGTCACTGCCAAAGGCACCCAAGGTGTCCCGCACAAAAACGATGCCGCCGTAGACAAAGACGGCCGTTCCCAACAAAATCAGCGGCAGCCCCACCACGTGCAGCCAGACCGCCCGTGTGTCCCCGGCGCGAATCAGCGGCAGCAGCGTCTCGGCCCACATCGACCACAAAATTGAGCCGACAAAAACGGCCGCTGCCGTCCACAAAATGTATTTGCCAATGGGGCTTTCTGCTGATTTTTTACGTTTTGCCATATGTGGATTTTTTTGACGCAAAGGCGCAAAGCGGCAAAGAAAAAAGGAAAACTCCTTTGCGCCCTCTGCCCCTTTGCGTCCTTTGCGTCAAATTAAAGATGAGCCACAACCAAATCACCCATCGCCTGCGTGCCGATCCTGGTTTCGCCTCGTTTGGCAATATCGGCCGTGCGGTGACCGGCGGCGAGGACCTGGAATACGGCCGTTTCCACCGCTCCCGCCTCTGCTTCCAACCCCAAACTGGAGCGCAGCATCATCGCCAGGCTCAAAATGGTGGCCAGCGGATTGGCAATGCCCTGCCCCGCAATGTCGGGCGCGGAGCCATGAATCGGTTCGTACAGCCCCACGGAGCCAGCTTCGCCCAGCGACGCCGACGGCAGCATCCCCAGCGAGCCGGTGATCATCGACGCCTCGTCCGACAAAATGTCGCCAAACATGTTGCCCGTCACCACCACGTCAAAATCGCCAGGACGGTTGATGAGGTACATGGCCATCGCGTCCACCAGCACATCTTCGTATTCGATGTGCGGATATTCGGCCGCGACCTCGTGCGCCACCTCGCGCCAGACGCGCGACGAGGCCAGCACGTTGGCCTTGTCCACCGAGGTAACTTTGCCCTGGCCACCGGCCGCTTTGCGCTGCTCTGCCAGGGTAAACGCCACCCGCAAAACGCGCTTGATTTCCATCTCGTTGTAGCGCATTGTGTCGTGGCCGCTGCGCAGCCCATCCACCATTTCGCGCCCCTGCGGCTGGCCAAAGTAGATGCCGCCCGTCAGCTCGCGCACAAAGACGATGTCTACGTCCTGCACCCGGTCGGCCTTCAGCGGGCTGGCCTCTGCCAGGGCGGGGAACACCCGCACCGGGCGGATGTTGGCAAACACGCCCAGCGATTTGCGCAGCCTCAGCAGCCCTTGCTCTGGCCGAACGCTGGCCGTTGGATCGCTCCATTTTGGTCCGCCGACGGCGCCCAACAGCACGGCGCGGCTTTCCAGGCACAGGCCAAGCGTCTCTTCCGGCAGCGGGTTACCCGTCTCGTCGATGGCGATGCCACCGGCCAGCCCCGTTTGGGTGGTGAAGGTGTGGCCAAATTTGTGGGAAACGGCCGTCAGCACCTTCTCTGCCTCAGCCACCACCTCGGGTCCAATCCCGTCGCCGGGAAGTAAGGTAATTTTAGCTTCCATGATTCTTCCTTTAGGGTGAAAAATTTGTTTGATTGTGAGAAATAGGCGGGATTCTACTCTTTAGTCCAGCATCTTTTTGAGGTCAACGGCCGTTCCCCCACACCCTCTCACCAATTCCTCCGGCGCGATGGCAAACACCGCAAACGGCGTCCCCGCCGCCGCCCACACCGTCTCAAACTGGTACAAATCCTCGTCCACAAAAATGGTCATTGGCGTGAGATGGCCAAAGGGCGGCACCCCGCCAATGCTAAAGCCAGTGGCCGCTTTTACTGCGTCGGCGCTGGCGCGCTGCACCTGCTTGCGCCCTACGCCGCACAGCGCGGCCAGCTTGCGCTCGTCCAGCTGGTTACTGCCGGATACCAGTGCCATGATCGGCCGTTCGTTCACCGTAAAACAAAGGCTCTTCACAATCTGAGCCAGCTCGCAGCCAATCGCATCGGCCGCTTCCTGCGCCGAGCGAGTGGTTTGCTCAAACTCTTTAATTTCAATCGCCAACCCCAACTCTTGGGCAGCGTCAGCAACTTTTTGGGCAGATGGGTGCATTTTTGGGGAAGTTAAAAGTAAGAAGTGATAAGTGAAAAGTAGGCCACTTTTCACTTTTTACTTTTCACTTATCACTCCTTTTAGTCAAAATCGTAGTCATCTTCAAAATCGTCTTCAAAATAGTTCTTGCTGCGACGGCGGTCGATGTAACGGTCAAATTCGGCGGAGATGTCGGGATCGTCGAAGTTACCGTCCAGGGTGGCGTCAAACACGAGATCGGCGAAATCTTCGGAGAAAACGGCCGTCTCCTCAAACTCATCGTCCTCCATGCTGGCCAGCTGCTCTTCCAGTACATCCCGCTCAATCTGGCGTTTGGCAATGTCGTCACGCAGCTGAATTTCCAGCTCGCCAAACCAATCCCTGCCTGCCCGCTCCGCCCGCTCCTGACGCCGCATCATGACAGCGCTTTTGTGCTTGTCGAGCCGGGCCAATTCATCCGCAATTTCCTGGAGCCGATTCTGCACCCGCGTCAGCTCGCGGGTCAACATCGCCAGCTGATCTTCTTCCGTTTGCACGGCGATGGTATGCGGGGCATCTGGTTCCAGCAGCAGATGTTCTAGCCTATCCAGATCCGCCGCCGCGTACGCCGCATTGATGGCCATCATCACCTGCGTACGGTAGTCGCGGTCGGCGTCATCTACCGCCATGTCTGGATGAAAGCGGCGGGCCAGTTGGCGGTACAGCTGCTTCAGGGATGCCTTCTCTTCTTCGGCCAACACCGGGCGTGGTTCCCGTGGTGGCGCGGCATGGTAACGATAATCGCCCGATTCCGAGGCGGTTTTACCGGCCACCCAGGCCGCTGCTTCGTTTTCTGGGTCGGTTTGCCACCCTTCGCCCAGCCAGCGCACCTTGCGCTTGAGCTCCTGAATTTCGGCGTCGAGTCTGTCCAGCCGCTCGGTGAGTTTGGCGATGCGCAAGCGCAGCTTAAACTCAAAGGCGCTAATCGCCGCCAGCCGCTCCGTCAGCTCCGCCTCGGCCTCCACCAGGCGTGGGCGCAGCGTGTTCAGCAGGGCAGTTATCTGCTCAATATGCTCATGTAAGCTGGTTTTTGCGGGTGATTGATTACGATCTGCCATACCTTTATTGTAGTAGGTAAATGGCTAATTGGGCAATTGTCTGAGGCATCTTTTCGCTGCCACGGCTACCACCGGTGGCAGTTCATGGGATTCATCTAACGGCCATCACCTGGCTGTTTCGCGACAGGGATAAGTTTTATATTGCAATGTGTTTTAGCTGGTTGGTTATTGGTGGGAACGGCCGTCATTCTGCCCGCAGCACTTTATTGGCAACGGCCGTGATCATGGCACATTTACAGCAGTAGTTCGCTGCTCAAAAGCAGCCTTACTTGCCGACCCCTCACTCGGGTTGTTCATTTCTCAAACTATTGGGTGCTCACCTGCTGCGCAAGGCACCCTTCCTGCCGGAACAAGTCACCAGTATTGCGCCTCAGCAGTTTACATCAGGTTATGGACTATGGCGCATTACTTCATCAGCTTGACGCACTCAACATAATATCAAGGTATAGATTTCGGCCGGTCTACATTAGTTAGCAGGCGAGCCATTCAACCTGACACCAGTAAAGGCAAACTCATCTTCGGTGTTTTTGGACGTGCGTATGAATTTTTCGAACACAGGATTGTGGGGATCTGTTACAAACTCCCAGAAAGCCGTCTGAGCTGTTGTCCCCAGGCGGTTGGCGTCACGCCCAATAAAAATTTCCTGCTCAATATCCAGTCCACGAACCTTGACTGGCGCCACCTTTCCATCGACCAACCGGGCAATAATAATTTGCGAAACAAAGCCGACGCCAATACCTTCCTGAACGGCCAGGGCAATCGCCTCTGAGTTGCCTAAGGTCAAAGTGGTTTTCAACTGGGTAATCCCGATGCCATGTTCGCGCAGTTTTTCTTCGGCTACGAAACGCGTTCCCGATCCTTCTTCACGCCAGATGAAGTTTGCATTCAGCAGCTCTTCCGGCTCAATCCACTCCCTTTTCGCCCAAGGATGGTTGAGTGGCACAATCAGGTTCACCCGATCCGTAATAAATTTGCAAAATTGCAGATTGGGATTCAGTTCTTGGGCGCTGGCCAGAGCCACGTGTACTTCACCGTCACACAGCATCTGCACCGCCACCTTGCGCGGCGTCACATAGCAGCTGGCCTCAACCTTGGGATGTTGTTGCATAAAGCTGGCCAGCAGAAACGGCAGCACATATTTACCCACCGTGGTGCTGCAGCCCACAATGAGACGGCCGTAAACATCCCCCTTTAACGACTCCATCTTGTTGTCAATACTTTGCGACACGCTCACCATCTCTTGCGCCATCGGCAGCAGGGCCTCACCGGCATCTGTCAACCGCAAGTGCCGCCCCGACCGCACAAACAGCTGCAAATCAAAATGCTGCTCCAGTGCCTGAATATGCTGGCTTACGCTGGGCTGCGTCATGTGCAGCTGCCGGGCCGCGGCCGTAAAATTGAGCGTTCGCGCCGCCGTCAAAAAAACGTTTAATTGATGCGCATCTAACATGATACTTTCTCCTGTAGCTGGCAGAAGGTTACTAAAATTGGTTGGCGCCAAATCTGCCAATTACTTGAGTAAGAGCGAAAGAAATCGCTTTACTTATCACCTGACCCCACCCGCTCTTACACGGTTACAGACACAAATTGTTTAAGTGAAATGCGTGCTATAAAACTGGAGCTCTCCCAATTAAACGGCACTTTCGCAAACAATCACTTCGTGCTTTTCTTCACAATCAGTATGCTTTATTTCTACCTCATCTTGAAGTGCTGAATGTCATAAGCAAATGTTATAAATAGCACTCCCCACTGTATTAATTCCCAACCCTAGCTAAGAAAAAAGACAAAAGCCCTCTGCCGTCGCAGAGGACTTTTGCCATTACTTAACAAGGGAATGAACGGGCCGGCTTACGGCGCCACATATTCAGCAACCGGGTATCCAGCTTCCACCCAGCCACCAAAACCACCGCGTAGACTACGCACATCGCTGTAGCCATAGGACCACAAAATGCTCATGGCAATGGTGGAACGATGACCGCTGCCACAGTAAACCACGATGCTGGCATCCATATCAGCTGGCCATTGATCTTGCATAGCCACAAATGTTTCCAGCGGGACATGCACCCAGTTGGCCGCTTCAATGACGCCATTCTCTTCCAGTTCTTCCTGACGACGTACGTCAATCACGATCAGGTCCGTATTCTCCAACAACGCCAGGTTAAAGTCGTCGGCCGTGATGGCACCGAACCCATCCGGTACGTTGTGCAGCATTTCTTGCATGGCGGCAACGGCCGCTGGATCAGGTTCGGCAACTTCAAGCACCATCGGTTCCAATGGCAGCCCTTCAGCTACGGGATAACCAGCTTCCTTCCAGGCACCAAAACTGCCACCGGTCAGGCCACGCACATCTTGCCAGCCCATAGCTTCCAAAGCAACCATGGCGATGGTGCAGCGCCAGCCGCTGCCACAGTAGCCCACGATGGGGGTATCGAAACTGGGCAGCCATTCGATGTGGTCAGCCACCTCGCGCAAAGGAATATTGACCGCGCCTTCGATATAACCATTTTCTTCAATTTCACTGGCTTCCCGAACGTCCAACAAGAAAGGCGGAGCGTCTTCGGCCAACAGCAGGTTCAAATCATCAATGCTGATGGTGTTGTAGCCTTCCATGCCTTCCAGGAAAGCGGTGAAAGCAGCGTCCATGTCAAAGGTTGGTTCAGGCACACCCACGGCCGGGAAGCCGCCAGAGGCCCAACCACCAAAACCACCGCGCAAGCTGCGCACATTTGTATACCCATAGGACCACAAAATGCTCATGGCAATCGTAGAACGGTGACCGCTGCCGCAGTAAACCACAATGGGAGCATCCATATCGGCCGGCCAATCTGCCGACATTTCAATAATTTGCTCCAGCGGGATAAAAGTCAGATTGGTGTGATCGATGTATCCGTTCTCTTCAACTTCTTCGGCACGGCGTACATCAATCAGAATGAGGTCTGGGTTTTCCACAAGTTCAACGCTCAGA
Organism: Chloroflexota bacterium; assembly: GCA_963169155.1. GTDB lineage: Bacteria > Chloroflexota > Anaerolineae > Promineifilales > Promineifilaceae > Leptofilum. Next base: position 1,942 of record CAUJGI010000651.1, on the reverse strand, counting down.
TCCTCGGCGGCAATAGCACCGAAACCATCCGGCACGTTGTGCAGCATCTCTTGCATGGCGGTTACCATTGCCGGGTCCGGCGTTGCCGCATCCAGGGCTACCAGTTCGGGCAGTTCACCTTCTGCAATGGGATAACCAGCTTCCACCCAACCACCAAAGCTGCCACCGGTCAGGCCGCGCACATCTTCCCAGCCCAGCGCTTCCAGGGCGACCAGGGCAATAGTGCAGCGCCAGCCGCTGCCGCAGTAGCTCACGATGGGGGTATCGAAGCTGGGCGGGTATTGCAGGTTGTCGGCCACTTCGCGCAGCGGAATGTTCACGGCCCCTTCGATCCAGCCTTTTTCTTCCAATTCACTGGGTTCACGAACGTCCAGCAAAAACGGCGGTTCTTCGGCCATCATTTCGCTTAGTTCGTCGATGCTGATGGTGTTGTAACCGGTCATGCCGCTGAGGAAAGTCGTAAAAGCGCCATCCAGATCAGCTTCAGCCATAGGTTCTTCCATCGGCTCTTCGACAACTTCTTCAACCGGTTCTTCGACCACTTCTTCGACAGGTTCCGCTACCGGTTCTTCGGCTACGGTTTCTTCTGTCTCTTCAACGGCCGTTGTATCTGGCTCGGCAACGGGTTCATCCGTGGCTGTATCGCCGCCACAGGCGACCAAAAACAGGCCAAAAATCAGCAAAAGCACTAAATATTTGTATGTCTTCATTTCTTACTCCTCGCAGAATGTCTGGGGAGAGCAGCCAGGACGCCGCCCTCCCATAAATTTTGAACTAGGGTGATTCCACTGTGGGGGTAATCACCGTGGTTGTCGTAATGGTGGTTGACGGGGTAATGGTCAACGTTGTGGTAATCTCCGCAATCGGCGGGGGAATGACGTCCACAATCACGGACAAATTCGCCTCCAATTCTTCTGGATATACCTTGTCTGCCGTCAGGAACAAATCCGCGTTGCCGTGGCAGGCATCACACGATTCCGTTTGCGGCGTATTGCGCTGGATGTTGTGCGGCGTGGTGTAGACCCACGTTGGCAGGGCATTGTAGTTGGCCAACAGATTCTCGCCGTAGTAGGCAAAGCTGTCTGCCGCCACCGGCACATGACGCAGCGTCACGTATTCATACGGCCGATCGTAACTCTCCAACGCATTCTTCCCGATGATGAACGTGAAGTACGACCCATCTGTGGCGTAAAACGGATTGCCGGTCGTTGCGCTAATCTCCACGTGGCAGCCATCGCAGCTGGTATAGGAAACCGAGTGGCACACCTGGCAGGAAAGATCGCCGCCATGCTGTTGGTGCATCTCGATATCATCGTCTTGCATCGCCACAGTCATATGACAAGACTCGCAGCTAGGCGTCTGTGCGCCATCGTACCGGTGATCGGCTGGTGCTTCCAGCAGCGCCAGCTGTGCCTCTGGCCCCGTATGGCACGATTGGCAATCGTCTGGCGCACCGTGCATTTGGTGGCCGGAGTGGCAGTCCACACAGGTCATTCGCCCCTGGCTAAAGTGCACATCGGGCCTTAGCCCTTCATGTTTGCCCAGATACTCGTTACCGACCCGGCTGCCGTGGCAAGCTGTGCAGTTGCGCGTCATGGACGGCGTTTTATTAAAGAGATGGCCTTCGATGAGGCCGCCACCGACCAGATTCGGCTGGCTGACGTGGCATTCACCGCAGGTGGCATGGCAGCTGCTGCAATGGTTGCCAAACATCGTTTCAATCACTTCATGATCTTCTGGTAAGGTGCGGGCGTCCAGCACAGTCCAGTAGCCTTCCAGGTTACTGTGCAGGTTATTGTCGTGGGTAGCCACCACATCGGGATGGCATTCACCACACGATTCCACCGGATTTTCGCTGGGGTTATCAATAAGCCCTACGTGGGCTTCAAACTTGTCGGGCGTGTTTTGCCCGGCATGACAATCGACACAAGCCACCTGGCCA
>CAUJGI010000650.1 GCA_963169155.1 Chloroflexota bacterium | reverse complement strand
TAAAATCGGCTCAACAAATCTCAGACAATACAAAATGGAAAGCCTGATATCACCCTTGACCAAACCTAAAAGTCGAAATTTCTAAATAACGCTTGCTTGTTTTTTACCGGACACCGTATTGTCGGGCAGCGTACTTTTGTTAAAAGCAGCTTTCCGATAACCTGGTATCTGGATAGTTAATGCTACCTGTCGCACAAGAAGGGTAGTAAGACGTTACTCATTATATTTATCAAGGAGAGGTGAAATGAGAGAACGAATTCAGCAGTTTGGTGGTTTTTTGGCCGGGATGATTATCCCAAATATGGGGGCCTTCATCGCCTGGGGGTTGATTACTGCCCTCTTTATCCCAACTGGTTGGATCCCACAGTTGTTCCCGAGCTCGGCAGAGTGGATCGCGGATAATTTCGCGCCGCTGGTCGGTCCGATGATCAACTACCTGCTGCCGGTGCTGATTGGCTTTACCGGCGGTTACATGGTCCATAAAACCCGCGGCGGCGTTGTTGGCGCTACGGCGACGATGGGTGTTATCGTTGGTGCTGGCATCCCCATGTTCCTTGGTGCCATGATTATGGGCCCTCTTGGCGGCTGGCTCATGAAGAAAATTGACGATAATTTTGAAGAACGTATTCCCATCGGTTTTGAGATGTTGGTCAACAACTTCTCCGCTGGTATTCTGGCTGTCATTTTGGCGCTGCTTGGCAACCTCGTCATTGGCCCGATTGTGACGTCCATCAGCGATGCGGCTGGCACCCTGGTTGATGCGATGGTGAACGCCCGCTTGCTGCCGCTGGCGGCCATCATCATTGAACCGGCCAAAGTTTTGTTCCTGAACAATGCCTTAAATCATGGTGTGCTTGGCCCGTTAGGGGTTGCTGCCGCTGAAGAAACTGGCCGCGCGCTCCACTTCCTGTTGGAAACAAATCCAGGACCAGGTTTGGGTCTGCTCATTGCTTATTATGTGGCGGGCAAAGGGCTGCTCAAAGAATCTGCGCCCAGCGCGATGATCATCCACTTCCTCGGTGGTATCCATGAGATTTACTTCCCCTACGTACTGGCCCACCCGATCATGATTCTGTCGGTTATCTCCGGTGGTCTGGCGGCTGACCTGTGGTTCACCGTGATGAATGCAGGCCTGGTAGCCACACCGTCGCCCGGCTCCATCTTTGCTTACCTGGCAGTTATCCCGCGCGGCCAGCACTTTGCGGTGCTCACCGGGGTGCTGATTGGTGCTGCGGTTGCGGCTGCGGTGGGTGTAGTCATTCTGCGCCTGCGTCCCGTACGGGAAGAAGAAATGGAAGAAGAAATGGAAGCCGGAACGGCTGGTGTTCCAGGGCTGGCATAACTGATCAATAATTAGAAAGAAGCCCTGGACGCCTTCATCATGGCGTTCAGGGTTTTCCCATTGAACAAAAGAGGTCGAAGATGGCAGGTTCAATTAACGCAGCAGACGTCAAAACCATTATCCTGGCGTGTGAAGCGGGCATGGGTTCCAGTTTGATGAGTGTGAACGCGCTCAAAAAGAAGCTGAAAAAAGCCAATGTGTCCGGGGTGGATGTCATGCATAAACCGGCCCGCGCTATTCCTGAAGGTGCGCAGGTGGTGGTGGTGCACAAAGGGTTGGCCAAGGTGGTGCGCAATCGTGTACCAGGTGCAGTTGTTGTCACGTTTAATCACTTTTTAAACGATCCCGCGTTTGACAAGTTGGTGAATGCTTTTGTGGAAAATGGCACAATTGAAGATACCGTTGGGGGGTAATTATGGCAATTTTGGAGAAGAACAGAATTAAATTGGGGGCAACGGCCGTAAACAAACAAGATGCCATCCGGCAAGCTGGCGCGCTGTTGGTGGAGAGCGGCTGCGTGGCCGCGCCTTACGTGGACGGTATGCTGGCCCGTGAAGCCACCATGTCCACCTACCTGGGCAACGGCGTGGCCATTCCCCACGGCCAGTACGACGATCGCGGCCACATCAAGCAGACCGGCATTTCGGTGCTGCAGGTGCCCGCCGGTGTGATCTGGGATGAGGTGGATGCCGATGAGCTGGCTTATCTCATCATTGGCATTGCCGCCAATTCGGATGAGCATATCACGGTGCTGTCTAACCTGGCTGAGGCCATTGAAGACCCGGAAATGGCCGAACAGCTGGCCCAAACCCAGGACCTGGACCTGATTTTAAATAGTCTGAACGGCGTGCCGGACAGCGTATAGTTTTTCCGGGTCTTTAGGATTTGGCGGTGTCAACCTGTTTTTTGCACCGAATTAGCCCGAATTAACGCTAATTTTCGTGATAATTCGCGTCAATTCGTTGCAAACCCCAGGAAATCCCAAAGAGCCTTTTTTCCTAAACCAACAAAGGAAGCAGTGCTGTGAAACAGCTAAACTTTGTCATTGAAAATGCCACGGGCTTGCACGCCCGTCCCGCCAAGGTGTTTGTCACCACCGCCAAGCAGTACCAGGCCGATATTCGCGTCTTGTACGGCAGCAAAAAGGCAAACGCCAAGAGCCTGATTGCCGTGTTGGGGCTGGGCGTGGCCCACGGCGGCGAAATTTTAGTCGAACTCAACGGCGCTGATGAAGAACTGGCGGCCGAAGCATTGCAAACGGCCGTTGCCGCTGGTCTGGGGGAAGACGATCATGCGCCCGCGCCTGCTGCCCTGCCCAAAGCCCAACTGTCTGCTAACGGACATCCCGCCGCCATTGCCATCCCTAATGGGCTGCGCGGCATGGGGGCCGCCCCCGGTTTTGCCATTGGCCCGGTGTTTCAACTGCGGCCAACGGCCGTTACCATCACCGAAACCTTTGCCGGGGTGGCCGCCGAACAGGCGCGCCTGGGTGCGGCCCTGGCTGACGGCGAGGCCCAGCTGGCCACCCTGCGTGACCAGATGCAGGCCCAGGCCCCAGAAGAAGCCGCCATTTTTGACGTGCATCGTGAACTGCTCACCGACGAGGAGTTGCTGGAAGCCGTGCAGCAAAAGATTCAGGCGCAGCAAAACGCGGCGCAGGCGTGGCAGACCATCATTCAGGAGCGGGCCAGCCTCATGGCCAGCCTGGATGATCCGCTGCTGGCCGCCCGCGCCGCCGACATCCGCGATGTGGGCCGCCGCATCCTCACGCTGCTGGCCGGGGAAGACGCAGCAGGCATCCAATGGCCCGATCATCCCGTGGTGGTCACGGCCCACGACCTGACGCCCTCGGATACGGCGACACTGGACCCGCAAAAGGTGCTGGGTTTTGCGACGGCCGTTGGCGGCCCCACCGCTCACTCGGCCATCATTGCCCGCGCCTTGGGTTTGCCCGCCGTGGTGAGTGCCGGGGCGGGTCTGCTGGAGATTGTGGATGGAACGGCCGTCATCCTTGATGGCACCACCGGGATCATCCAGGTGAACCCAGACGAGGCGGCGCAAACGGCCGCACAAAGC
>CAUJGI010000649.1 GCA_963169155.1 Chloroflexota bacterium | reverse complement strand
GGCGTGGTGACGGCCCCGGCGCTGGCCGCGCTCTCGCTGGACTTTGTGGGCTTTGCAGTGACGGAAGCGCTGCTGGATGGCCAGCCGGTCGCTTTTGTCCATGAAAATGTCAAGCTCATCCTCATCCCCGCCCGGCCGCTGGCCGAAAACAGCCCCTTTGCTCTGTCGATCAGCTACGCGGGCAGTCCGGTGAAACGGCCGTCGCCCTACGTCGGCTTTGCCGCGTCCCTGGGCATGAGCTTTGTCAACGGCGAAAGCATCTACGTGTTGTCGGAGCCGGACGGGTCGCGCTTCTGGTTCCCCAACAACGACCACCCGCGTGACAAAGCCACCTACCGCTTTGAGATTACCGTGCCAGAGGGGTTAACGGCCGTTGCCAACGGCCTGCTTATCGACCAGATCGACGACGCAGACAGCAGCACCTTCATCTGGGAGCACAATCATTTGATGGCTTCCTACCTGGCCACGGTCGTGGTGGGCGAGTTTGAGCGGCTGGAAAGTGTCTCGCCAGACGGGGTGCTGCTGCGCCATTACGTGACGGACAGCGCCCGGGCAGAATTCGACGCAGCCGTCACCGATCTCGGCGAAGCGATTGACTGGATGAGTGAGCTGTTTGGTCCGTACCCCTATGAAGCATTCGGCTTTGTCACCGCCGACGTTTCCGGCGTGTCGCTGGAAACGCAAACGATGGTGCTGCTGGCCAACAACATGATCGGGCAGATCACCGTGATGCACGAGCTGGCCCACCAATGGTTTGGCAACTGGGTCAGCCTGGACTCCTGGCAGCAGATGTGGCGCAACGAGGGCTTTGCCACCTACGTGCAGCTGATGTGGGAAAACCGGGATGATCCCGAGGATTTGGAACTGGCGATGGCGGCGATTCGTTCGGCTGTGGAAGACAACGGCGAAGATTTCTCTTTGGGCAATCCGCCACCGGCCAAGTTGTTTAGCTTTAACACGTACTTTGGCGGGGCGCTTTTTGTGCACGAGCTGCGGCAGGAGATGGGGGACGAGGCGTTTTTTAGCGGGCTGCAAACCTACTTTGCCACCTACGGCGGCGGCACCGCCAGCGACGAGGCGTTCCAGGCGGTGATGGAAACGGCCGTTGGGCGTTCCCTGGACGACGTTTTTGCTGAATGGCTGGAATAAGAAGTGAAACGTGAAACGTGAGAAGAGAATCGACAATCACGTTTCACGTTTCTCTCTAAATTGCAAACTCACTGCCCGCCACCTGGTACAGGTTCAGCTTGAGCGATTCACGGGCGCGTTTGGCGCGCATTTTGGCCGCGCTCAGGTTGATGGAGAGCATTTCGGCGATTTCGGTATACGGCCGTTCCTCCACATCGCGCAACGTCAAAATGTCGTACTCCTCCGGGCGCAGCCGGGAAAAAGCCGTGGCCAGCTGGCGGCGTGTGTTGATTTTTTGCCACTCGCCTTCGGTGGTGGTGGTGGTAGGCAACACATCGGCCAGGGTTTGCACATCGGCTTCGGCCGTTTGCGGGCGGCGGCTGCGGTGGCGGATTTCGTTTTTACAGGTGTTCAGGGCAATGCGGTAAATCCACGTTTTGAGTGAGGACCGTCCCTCAAAATGGGGCAGGCTGCGATAAACGCGCAGAAAAACCTCCTGCGTCAAATCCTCAGCGTCTTGCGGGTTGCGCATAAAGCTGTAGCAAACGCGCCATACCATGTTTTGGTAGCGGTGCAGCAGCTCTTGAATGGGTCGGTCGTCGTAGCTGCCCTGCGCCTGGCACAGGGCCACCAGCTCATCGTCTGGCAGGTTGGTCAATGTTGTGTCACTGGTGAGTTCCATCCTGGTATACCCCTCGCTTCGTGTTTCTTCTTCGTGCTTCCTCAATACAACTCAGTCGCCAAAAACGCGACGCAGCCGCCCAGGTGGCATCGTGCACCGGGCAAAACTTCGTCGCATTGTCAAATCATCACTGGTAGGTAGATTAACCAGCCGGACTCAACACCTGCTAAAAAGGTTCTAAAAAAGTTCTAAAAATTTGTGACGAGGGGCAAGTCAGGGGTAACGGAACAAACAAGCGGCATAAAACCGCACTTTACATGGGCACCTTGCGGGATGCTTCACTTCGTTCAGAATGACAATTTCTCAACGATCTGTAAGGAGCCATCAAGGGGAAACTGCCGAATTAAGCCATTTTCTTAAACCGGTAGCCGGTGCCGTATTCGGTGAGGAGGTAGTGCGGATTTTGTGGGTCGGGTTCGATTTTTTGGCGGAGCCGCGAGACGTAGACGTGCACGTATTGGATGCTGTCCTGGTACTCCCAGCCCCAGACGTTTTCCAGGATTTGCTGGAAGCTGAGCACCAGCCCGGCGTTTTGCACCAGGTAGGCCAGCACGCGGTATTCCGTTTTGGTCAGCTTGAGCGGAGTTTTGTTGACGGTGACCATGTGGCTGGTCAGATCGATGGTCAGGTAGCTGTCGTGGAAGGTGGCGGCCTTTTCTTCTTTTGCCGCTGGCTCCTGGCTGCTCTGGCGCAGAGCGGCGCGGATGCGAGCCGCCAGCACTTTCGGGGAGAAAGGCTTGGTGATGTAATCGACGGCACCATAGTCCAGCCCGCGCACGATGTCTTCATCTTTGCTGAGAGAGGTGAGCATGATGATGGGCACGTGGGAAAGCAGGCGAATTTGACGGCCGATTTCCCAACCAGTCACGTGAGGCATCATCACATCCAGCAGCACCAGGTCTGGCTGGGTGGCGTAAAACTGGCGCAGCCCTTCCGGGCCATTTTCGGCGGTAAACACCTGCGCGCCTTCCCGGTGCATCGTTTCGGTGACGATCTCTCGCACAAAAACGTCATCATCAATTACAAGTATCTTCTTGCCGCTAATCATTATACTGCCTGGCTGCCAGATTCGGCCGAATAGAGGGGCAGCCGGACGGTAAACTTGCTGCCATTGCCGGGTTGGCTGGCCACCTGAACCTGCCCCTGATGCGCTTCCACCATCGTTTTGACGATAAACAGCCCCAGCCCGGAGCCTTTTACCGGGCTTTTTGCCGCATCTTCAGAACGATAGTAGAGAACGAACAAATTGTCTAGCTGTTCGGCCGTCATGCCTGGGCCGGTGTCTTCAACCTCAATGACCGCCTGCCCGGCCTGCATCTGGCTGCGCAGAGTGATTTGCCCCTGGCTGGCCATGTACTTCACGGAATTGCCCACCAGGTTGTAAAAAACGCGCAGCATTTTTTCCGCGTCGGCCCAGACGAGGACAGGCTCTGCCGCCAGCTCGTAGTGGACGGCAATGCTGCGTCGTTCCAGCTGGAACTTAAAAGCGCCAGTGGCTTCCTGGAGCAGGGGATTGATGTCGCAGGGGGCCAGATTGAGGGTGAGCTTGCCCTGCTCAATCAGGTCCAGGTCCACAATGTCGTCGATGAGCTGGTTGAGGCGGGCTGACTGCTGCTGAATGATATCGAGGTATTGGAACGACTTGGGTGAGCCGGGTTCGGCAATGCCCAGGAGGAGCATTTCGGCGTAGCCCTGGATGGCGCTGAGCGGCGTGCGCAGGTCGTGGGCGGCCATGGAAAGGAACAGCGACTTCATGCGGTCGATGCGGGACAGCTCTTTGTTGGCGGCCGCCAGCTTGCTCTGCACCAGGCGCAGGTCGTTGCGATCCTGGACGAGCTGGTGGTGGAGACGGCCGTATTCCGTATCATCCTCCACCAACAGCAGCAGTCCATCCAGAGTGGCCTCTTCTTCCAGTCGGTAAACCGTAAACGTCAGGTACTGTACCGTTCCATCCGGCTGCTCCCGGTTTACATGCGCCAGCCGAAAAAACGGGGATTGGCCCGTCCACACCTCATGCAGCGATGTGTCGGCCCCGACAAACTCCCATAAAACGTCGGGGAGCGGCTGGTGCCGCAGATCTGCCTCCGGTTGGGGTGCGACCAGGACCATGTGGGCAAAGTTGGCCGAGACCTGCTGGAGGGTCAGGTCAGGGGCCAGTCGGGCGTAGGCCATGCGCTGGTGGGCGTGGTATGTTTTGGCGGCGTAGGCGGCCAGCAGCAGATCGGTGACCTGGCTTTCGGCGGTCACAGCGGCCTCTCGATGGCCTCGGCCAGGTGGTGAAAAGCGGCCGCGACGTGCGTGCCGGTCAGGGCGCTGGTGAGCAAAAAGGGGGCGGTAAATGTCTCGGCCACGGCGGCCAGGTCTGCATCACTGATCTGCCGCTCATCGAGCAGATCGGCTTTGTTGCCCACGAGAACCAGAACGGCCGTTTCATCTATCGCTCGGAGTTGGTAAGCATAATCAGTGAGGGTGTCCAGCGTGGCGGCGCGGGTCAGATCGCACACCAGCAGCGCCCCGGCCGCGCCGCGCAAATAGCTGGCGCTGGCCTTGCTGAAGTCGTCGCCGCCGGCCAGGTCCCAAATGAGCAGGTTGAGCAGGTGATCGTCACGCGTCAGCGTTTTGCGCGAGATCTTGACGCCGATGGTGCTGAGGTATCGGTCGTCGAAGCGGCCCTCCACAAAGCGGCGGATTAGGCTGGTTTTGCCCACCGCAAAATCGCCCAACAAACAAACTTTTTTCTGTACCGTGTGCATGATGGCTGGCTTACTCCCCTGTGTCCGACAGCGGAACACCGTTGATGGCCAGCCAGCGAACGCCTACCCAGCCCTGCTGTACCTCGCCGTTGGCATCGGTCCAGGCCACTTCAACCCAATCACCGGTCTGGGTGAGGATGGTAACGGCCGTTCCCTCCGGCAGCGCTGCACCAATCGGGGCTTCCAGGTCCGGTACGTCACGCAGCCAGACGCCGCGCACTGTCACCGGCGAGGGGATGGGCGACGGGGTGCTGGTTGGCTCCAGAGTAGTGGTGGCTGTGGCGGTGCTGGTGCTGGTTGGAGTGCTGGTCGCGGTGGGTGTTGGGGTGGGCGTCAGGGTGAACGTGGGGGTGGCGGTGGGGGCCAACGTGCTGGTGGGTTCCATCGTAGCGGTGGCGGTGGGCAGGGTGGTGGGCGTGGCGGTGGGCGTCGGGCCAAAGGCCACCGGCCAGAGGGCAAGGGTAAATTGCAGGTAAAAGCAGGCAACGGCCGTTAGCAGCAGCACAATCCCGGCACCACCCACCAGCAGCCAGCGCTGACCGCTGGTCATTTCTGGCGGCGCGGCCGCTTCTGGCGCGATGGCTCCCTGGGCAAATGTCTGGAGCTGCGGGGCCAAACTAGGCAGCGTGGCCGGATCGCCGCGATAGTCGCGCAGCTGCGGCGTGTGCTGGATGTGCAGCTCAGATACCAGCTCCTGCAATCGGGCATGGAATCCGGTCGATTCGATCCCTTTGATCACCGCTGCGGCGTAGAGGTACTGCCCGCTCTGGATGATGATGCGCTCGTCGCCAAACTCGACCTCGCGCAGCTCCTGGCTGTCGTCGCCGTCGCCAAACGAGTCGCGGGCAAAGTCACGAATGGCGGTCAACATGCCGCTGATCAGGTCGGAATCGCCGCTGTCTTCCTGGCTGGCGCGGTGATGGGCCAGCAGCAGCCCCGATTCGTGCTGGATGAGGAACAGCTCTTCCAGGGAAAAGGCAAATGATTCGCGCAGCGTCAGTTCCGAGGCGGATACGCCGCGCATCTGGGCGCTGGTGCGGTTTACCAGGCCGCGAAAGCTGAAGGCAGATTTGAGCCGGGCGTCGATGTTGCGCTGAAACTCGCGCAAAAATTCACGCACGGCTTTCATCACCGTCTCTAAAATGATGGGGTAAAGCGCTTCAACCATCTCTTTGCGCGAGTCGCGAATTTGCACGCGGATGGCGTCGCTCATGATCGGCCCTAGGGCTTCAGCCAGCTCATCCCGCTTGTCGCGGATGGTGTTGGCGATGATGAAGCCCATTTGTTGGATGATTTTGGGCACCAGGCTGTGGGACTCGGTGTGCAGCTGTTCCTGGAGGCGGGTGAGTTCGGTGCGCAGAACGGCCGCATATTCCGCCTGCTGCTGGTTGGCCTGGCGCAGGGCTTCGATTTCTGTTTGGAGCGCCTGTACCTCAGCGGCCAACGCCGCCGTTTGCTGTTGGTCTTTTTGGCGCAGAGCGGCCGTTTCCTGTTCCAGTTGGCGAATGCGCTGGCGTTCTTCATCCAGCAAAATAGCGCGCAGGACGTCAAACTGCGGATCGCTGTCAGGGTGAGGGGCGGCGGCCGCCGCGCTTGTCGCCTCGAAGGGATCAGTCATAGCAACGCGGGTTATTCATCTTCGGGGGAAGCGGTGTTCCCGTTGTCGCTCTGCAGCTGTTGGCCAATGTCGATGAGCATTTGGCCCAAATTTAGGCGTGGGGTGAGCTTGTTGTCCAGCCAATTGCTCACGGTGAGCAGCTCCTGGCGCAAATCATCATCACGCTGGCGCGACTCGTTTTGCATGCGACGAATGTGGTCGGTGAGGCTGCTGCGCAAATTTTCCAGCTCCTGGGTGAAGGCCGCCTGCATTTCATCCATCAGCCGCTTGTGGTCGGCGCGCAGCTGGTTAAGGCTTTCTTCCAGCGCCTGGTGGTTGGCCTGGGCGGTGTTGGCCTGGTTGCTCAGCTGGGTTTTGAGCGCTTTTTCCGAGGCGTCGGTGGCGTCACGCTGGGCGGCGGCCTGCTTGTTGAGCGCGTCGGTCAAGTCGCGGTGCTGCTTTTGCACCGTTTCTTCCAGCTGATTCAGGCGATCCTCGGTGGCGCGCACCTGATTGCCAAAAAGGATTTCGCGGAGATTTTCCAGCTCGCCGCTGGCGGGGGTCTGCTTTTTTTCTGTCATAGGGTCACTCTTGGGGGAAACTGCCACTTTTTTTGCCATGATTCAAGGATCTTTCTTTACAAGCTAAAATGGGAAAGGGTAGAACTCAAAAATTATAGAGGCTTTTCCTGGTGCATTCAATATGGGCCAATGAAACAAAGTATAGCTGGAATCACGAAAAATACATTGGGAAGGGTGTGAAATTCTGCCGAATAATCATTTCAACGCAGAGACGCAGAGCGCGCAGCGGCGGGGAGAAGGGAGAAATTTTTACGTTTGAAGGTTACGGGAAAGAAAAAACAGCCGAAACGGCCGTTTGGTGGGTTTGCAAACAGGGTGTCATTTGGTTTCACGCAAAGGCGCAAAGGAAAATTCACTCCTTTGCGCCTTTGCGTGAGCCATTCCATTTGATCGACAAGCTGCTCAGGTACCAGTGTTGGGTAGAAGACAGTTTTATTCGTCGAGTTCCAGGATGGGTTGGTCGAGGCCGGGATCTTTGATTTTTACGGCCGTTTCCGTCAATACCGTGTTAGGCACAATCAGGCGCTCGCTGCCCAGGCGGATTTCCGCGTTGAGTGGGCCAATCGCTTCCAAAACACCTTCCGCGCCGTCGATGTTGACCTGGTCGCCCAGAGCAAACTGCTCGCGGGCGTAATACCCGGCCAGCACGCTGCGGGCCACGTCGCGGCCGCCCAGGCCAAAGGCCAGCGCCAGCCCGGCCACGGCCAGGGTGATGACGTTGGTGAAGATGTTGGTCATGATGCTGGCGTTGATCCCCAACTGCTCCAGCACCACAATCACAATCATGATGATGAGCAGCACGTTGACCCCCTGGCCAACCTCCTGGTGAAATTCCACGCCCATGCTGCTCATGGCGGCCTGGGCTGCTTTGCCCAGGAATTGGGCCAGCAGCACCCCAGCGGTGAGCGTGGCCAGGGCGGCCAGCAGGCGGGGTAGGAAGGCGATGAGGCTGCGCAGCGGCGTCACGGCCGCATCCAGCCCCAAACTTTCCAGGGCAATCAGGATAAAGTTGAGGAAAATGATCCAGTAAAGCAGCATGCCCAAAAGCTGGGTGCCGCTGCGGTTGATTTGCGCTTTTTCCAGCCCGGCCTTAATGCCGGTGCGCGCCAGCAGCTCTTCCAGGCGCACTTTTTCAGCCAGGCGCTGCACGACGGTGGCGACAAACTTGGCCAGCAGCCAGCCCGCCAGCAAGATCACCAGCGCGGTTAGTAGGCGTGGGGCGTAATCGATGGCGTTGGCCACCATGTTGCTGAGGGCGTTTTGGATGATCTCAAAATCAATCATGGGTTCTGCCTCTCCTTCTGTGACGGTGTTCGCGGGTGGGGGTGTTGAGCAACGGCCGTAACAGGCTCACGGCCACGCTGCCAAACCCCTGCGTCCCCAGTTTGATGACGTTGGCACCCAGGTTCGACCGGTGAATCTGGCGCAGCAGGCGCTGGCGCAGCCGTTGGGCACGCTCTGGTTCCAGGGTCGGGATGGTGAAAACGGCCGTGGCTGCTGCTTGATTCTGCCACAAGGCATCGACCTTTTCCAGGCTGGCCTCGTCTTCGGCCAGGCGCGTTAAAACCGCCTCGGTCTGGGCTTCGTCTAACTCTCCAGCAACAAACTGCTTCAGGAGTTCGTCGGTTAACGGTTGGGTTGGGTGGGTCATAAATCACCTGCCAGTTGGCGGACCTGCACCAGCAGCGCCAGGCGGGCGCGCTGCACGCGCATTTTGGCGGCACTCAGGCCAATATCGAACAGCTCCGCAATTTCGTGGTACGGCCGTTCCTCATAATCTTTCATATACAAAATCTCGCTGACGTCCGGGTCCAGCTGGGCCAGGGCGGCGGCCAGCAGCTCCCGGGTATATTTTTCCTGGTAGGTACGTTCGGTTGATTGGCTCCCGGGCATGATTTCGGCGATGGCTTCCAGCTCGGCGGCGGCTTCTTGCGGCCGTCGGCTCCGGCGGCGAATTTCGTTCTGGCAGGTGTTCACCGCCACGCGGTGCAGCCAGGTTTTGAAAGACGAACGCCCTTCGAACTGGGCCAGGCTGCGGTACACCCTGAAAAAAACATCCTGGGTCAGGTCTTCGGCGTCTTGAGGGTGGCGCAGGTAGCGGTAACACAGCCGCCAGACCATGGACTGGTAGCGTTTCATGAGTTCCTGAAACGGCCGTTCGTCCCCGGACCCTCGTTGGTGACAGAGTTCGATGAGCGCCGTGTCGGACAGCTCTGCGAGAGCGTGTTGCCCCATGCCGGTAAAACGTCCCCTCTGCGCAAATGCGTGCAGGCGTTGGCCGCATCTGCCTGCCAGCCGAAAAGCTGCTGGCGTGTTTGGTCAGCAAACGACGATGACTGGTACAGCTGTGTGTTTTTTTGCCGGGCAAAGGTTCACCTATCGCTGAAACGCATAAAGTGTATGACGGCCGTTTGCCTGCCAGCACCTGAGCCAAAGCGCCTTTGTTATGCCTGCTGCTGGCAAGGTTGGTAAAATCTCTGCCAGCATTGACCCCAACAACTCCCACAAGTCACAAAAACCATTCCCAGTTGCTGCCCCAACTGGCAATATGTGACTAATTTCCTATACGGCGCGTCTGTTCAGCACCAAATCAGGTGCCTTGCGAATTTCAAAGTTGAGACCCGGCGGCGGAACGGCGCGCAAATCGCGTCAGCCGGTGCCTCGGCGTGTGTCATTCCTGCCAATTTCAAAGCACCCTTTGTTCAGTTAGCCAATTATTTTTAGGAGGACGGTATGAATTTTTGGGTTGGGTTAATCATTGGTTTGATTTTGGGTTGGGTCATTGAATGGGTGATCGACTGGCTCTTTTGGCGACGGGAAGAAGAAGCTGTTGCAGCAACCGCCGCCGCCAGCCGCTCGGTCGGCATCGATCTCCAGGGTAAAGTGGCGGCGCTGGAGGCGGAAAAAGCGTCCCTGGCGGCTCGCCTGCAAGAAGCGCTCAATCGGGCACCCCAGGTGATTGTGCAGGAAGTGGTTAAAGAAGTGCTGCTGGAGCGCGACCGGCTGCAGAAAATCCACGGCATTGGCGATGTATTTAGCCGCCGCTTCAACGAGGCCGGGGTGTATACCTTTGCCCAGCTGGCCGCGCTCACCCCGGAACGCGCCCGCGAAATTATCAATCCCGAAGAGTGGCAGGCAATCGATCCGGAGCTGTGGATTGCCGAGGCGCGGCAGTATGCCGACGTGGCCAAAAACAGCCAGGGTGAGGGGTAAAGCGGATGATTCATCACCGAGAAAGAAGTGAAGTCAGGCGCTTCGATATTTTTAAGCTGATCGTTCTGATCATCCTGATTGCCCTGCTGCTCTGGTTCTGGCTGTCGCCCCCGGCGTTTGTGCAGGGACCGGATGAGGGTGCGGAGGAGACGGCCGTTGCCACCACCCCCACCGACACTGACACATCCGCCGCAGCCAGCGACGGCATCGAAGCTGGTGAAGAAGAGACAGACGAAGAAA
>CAUJGI010000648.1 GCA_963169155.1 Chloroflexota bacterium | reverse complement strand
CAATCAGCGAAACGCGCGAACCGTAGATGAAGTTAGACAGCACATCGCGCCCGGCGTCGTCGGTGCCCAGCCAATGTTCGGCGCTGGGCGGGGCGTAAATGTCGTCGATGGTCACACGCACCACTTCTGTGGGATCGTAGGGGGCGATATAGGGGGCAAATACGGCCGTCAACACCACCGTCACCAGCATAAACAGCCCCACCAGCCCCATGCGGCTGCGCCGGAAGCTGCGCCAAAAACCGCTTAACGAGGTTGCACCAACAGTTGTTTCACTCATCGCTTACCCCGCCTGCACCCGTGGGTCAAGATACGAATACAGCAAATCGGCTATCAGGTTGGCAAAAATGACGCTGACGGCAATGAGCAAAAACGCCCCTTGCAGCATCGGGTAATCCTTGCGCTCCACCGCCTCAAAAATCGCGCCGCCCAGCCCTGGCCAGGAAAAAACTGTCTCAATTTGGATGGCCCCAGCCACGGTAAAACCCAGGTTCAGGGCAATGATGGTCACCATCGGCAGCATGGCGTTTTGCAGGGCGTGGTCCTTCAAAATCTGGGCCGTGCGCAGCCCCTTGGCCTTGGCGGTGAGGATGTAATCTTCGCTCAACACGTCCAGCAAGGTGCTGCGCATGATGAGCATGTATTCACCCAGGAAAACGATGGTGTAGGTGAGCGTGGGCAGCAGTAAATGCCAGCCCACATCGGCCCATTCCTGCCAGATGTTGGCAAAATTGCCCGCTGGAGTAAGCTTGCCGCCCGTAGGCAGGCCAAACTGGCTGCTGCCCCAAAAGAGCAGGATGATCCCCAGCCAAAAGGTGGGCAAACTCCAAAAGGTGAGACTGGCCAGCAGGGCGCTAAAATCGATGGTGGTACGGGCGCGCCACGCCGCCAGAATCCCCAGCCCCATGCCCAGGAAAATGGCCAAAATTTGCCCCACCCCAATCAGCAGCACGGTGTTCCACAGCTGCTCCTTGAGCATGTCGATGACCGGGCGGTTGGTGTGGTAGCTAATGCCCAGCTCGCCCCGGAGCAAGTTGCCAACGTAGATGAAGAGCTGGGTATCCAGCGGATTGACGGCACAGCTGCCAAATTCCACCGGGTTGAGCGATTCAAAGCAGTTGATGACCGGTTTGTCCAGGCCAAACCGCTCACGGATGGCGGCCACCGCGTCCTGCGTCAGGCGCGGATCACGGATGCCCGCTCGCGCCGGATCCCCCGGCAAAATGCGGAAGAGGAAAAAGTTCAGCAAGATAACAATGAGCACCGTCAGCAGCGCCCAACCAATTTTTTTGAAGAGGTAGCGTGATTGTCTCATAGTCCGTGAACGGTAATCAGTGAACGGTAATCAGTAAAAGCACCGATTACCGTTCACCGATTACCGGCTATTGAACGGGTTCGATCACCAGCAGCGAGCTGGGGTCTTCCAGGGCCACTTTACCGGAGTCAGTTTGCCAGCCGGTGAAGCGGTCGGTGCGGTAGGCCTGCACCGATTGGGAGTAGAACGGGATGATGTAGACTACGTCTTCATGCACGATGCGCTGCATCTCCCAGATGAGGTCGATCCGCTGCTGCTGATCCAGTTCCACCGCTTGCTGTAAATACAGCTCGTCGTAGGTGGGGTTGGAGTAACCTGATTCGCTGTTGCCGGTGGTGATTTCCTCGGTGAGCATGACGCTGAGCAGGAAGCTGGGGTCGGGATCAGACCCCCAGCCCCACAGAATGACGTCGAAGTCGAAGGCGGGGCAGCAGGTAGCAGTGAGGGCGTCTGGGTCCAGGGCTTGCAGTTCGGTACCGACACCCACTTCAGCCCACATGCTGGCGAGCAGTTCGGCCATGCGCGGGGCTTCGGTGCTGTCGCTGGGCCAGTTCATGCGCAGGTTAAGCGGATTGCTGCCGTCGGGCATTTCGCGAATGCCGTCGCCGTCGCTGTCCAGGTAACCGGCATCGTCCAGAACCTGGTTGGCCAGGGCGACATCGTATTCGTAGTCGTTGAGGGAGTTGTTGTAGAAAACGCCGAGGCTGTCGGGGATGAGGGTGAGGCCGGGCGCACCCAGGCCGAGCAGCACCACGTCGATGATTTGCTGCTTGTCGGTGGCGTGGGCCAGGGCCAGGCGCACGTTGCGATCGCGCAGGGCGGGATGGCCCGTGCAGAGGCCGTCACCGGGGGGGCAGTTTTCCGGCTCGGTCTGGTTGAAGATGATGTCGGTGACGCTGGGGGAGAGCGGCGGGCCGGAGACCAATTCGATGTTTTCTTCATTGCGCAGGGAGACGACGGCCGTATTCGGCATTTCCGTAATCATGTCCACCTGGCCGGTGCGCAGCGCCTGCACCAGGGCGTCCTGGTTTTCAAAGGTCTGGAAGACGACCTCATCAATGATGGGGCCTTGCAGATAATGATCCTTCACCCCTTCCAGGCGAACAAACTCGTTTTGGGCATATTCCACCATCTTAAACGGACCAGAACCGATCACCGCTTCGTTCTCAAACTCAGGAACGGCCGTACCTTCCAGCGCACCCCAGATATGTTCCGGCAGGACGTAGAGATAGATGAGCTGACTCTGGATGTTGGGAATGGCGTCGGTGAGGGTGATGAGGACGTTGTTACTGTCGTCAGCCACGACGGTGTCAAAAAACTCGGTGTAGACGGGCAGGAAAGGGAAATCTTCCTGGCTGGCGTACAGGTTGTACGAGAAAGCGACGTCTTCAGCGGTGAGCGGTTCGCCATCGTGGAAGGTGATGCCATCGCGGATGTGGAAAGTGTAAACCAGGCCATCCTCGGAGACATCGAGGCTGTCGGCCAGCTCCAGGCTGTAGGTGCCGTCCAGCTCCAGCTGGTACATCGAGTCATAGACCAGTTCAAAGATGGTGTACGCTTCGGTGAGAACGGCCGTGCCCGGATTCAGCGTATCGGGACTGCCCGCCCAGCCAACTCGCGCCACCACCGGGCCATCGCTGGTGCTGCCCGAGTCGGTGCTTCCGCCGGAGGCAACGTTGGAATTGCTGCTGTCCGTATCGACTGAGTCAGTTTCGCTGCCACCGCAGGCTGCCAGCAAAACGGCTAACAGCAATAACAACCACAACTTATAAACAATGTGCTTCTTCATCTTTCTTCTCCTTTATTAC
>CAUJGI010000647.1 GCA_963169155.1 Chloroflexota bacterium | reverse complement strand
AGCGCTGGCCCATTAACCGCGACGGCTGGCGGCAGCGTGTCTTGCTCAATCAAAATCGCCGTCCGCCCGCCAATCGGGTAGAGCGACGGGTCCCAAATCGCATTTTTGTTGGTCGCGGGGGGCAGTGTCACGGTAAAAAAGCCATCGGTAGCCGTGAGGGTCTGGGTCGTGCCGTCAGGCCAGAGCAGCAGGGCGCTGCCGTTGGCGTTGGTCGTGGGAATAACGGCCGTTTCCGCCGTGCCAAACCGCGCCCACATCCCCAAAATGCGTGACTTTGTCCCCGGCTGGTAAAAAGCAATCCACTCCTGCGGCCCGTTGGCCGGATCGCTGCCGCCAGGGCGCAATCGCCAGAGCGGGGTCACGTCGGTGACGTGCGTGGTGAGCAGTTGAAAGGCGGTGAAACCGGGCCGCGGCGTATCGCCGTTGGGATGCTCCCAATAACAGCCAGAAACGGCCGAACTGCTCACATTGCGGAACAGGCCAAACGCATCGCCGCCGGGGTCCAGCAGCGGATCACCCGTGCAGCTGGTGACCGGCGTAAAGTTGGTGCCGCCCGGCTGGTTGCCGCAGTCGTCGTAGAGCTGGAAGAAAAATATGTTATCCGCCCCGGCATAGGTGGCATAAAAAGCGCTCTGGACGATGAAATCGGCCTGCTCACTCATCGAAGCGCGGAACGGACTGGTGGATTCACACACCGGGCCGGGATAATCGTCCCACACTGGCACACCGGACTCGTTGAGCCAGATGGGTTTGCTGAGGCCACGCGCCGCCAGCGTATTCTGGGCGCGCCAGACGTGGTACCAGGAGCGCCAGGCATACAAATAGTTGTGCGTAGCCAGAATGTCGTGGTAGTAGGCGTAGGTGGCGGCGTAGGAATCGCCGTCGTAAATGGTCATCACGTCGTTGTAGAAGGTGAGTTTGGCGCTGTCGTTGGCCAGACCGCCAAAGAGGATTTGGGCGTTGGAATCGGCCAGTTTAGCCGCCAGGTAGGCCACCTTGAGCAGTTGGGCATAATCGGCCGTGGTGCCGTCCCAAAACGAGGTGAGGTCTGGTTCGTTCCAGATTTCCCAGTGGGTCACACCCTGCCCGGCGGACCAGCCGTTGGATTGGGCCAGGACGCCGCCGGGTTTGTAGCGGGAAACGGCCGTAAACACAAAACGCGCCCACCGATTCGCCGGATTAATTTGCTTGCCCGCCCCGAGAACGTTGCTGCCATCGGTAAAAACTGGCTGGTACAGCCCCTGCGGCGTAGCCGCCTGCACCGCATCGATGCTGAGCGGATGCCCAGGCACCGGCCGGGGCAGCGGCCTGGTTGGGCCAGAGCTGGTGGTGTAAAAGCTCGGCGTGCCCAGTAGAATGGCATCCAGCCGAAAACCTTGCTGTAAATCGTTGTGAATGGCCACGTCCTGGTAAGCCCAGCTAAAGACGTTATTGGCCTGCTCAATTTCGTTCCAGTAGAGCGGCCAGCGGTTCCAGGTAGCCCCGGTGGCCTTGCCGTGGTCGTAGCGCGTCTGGCTAACCGGGGTCAGCCCTTTGGCCCAGCTGATGAAGTTGACACCGTAAGCAGGCTGGCTGCTGGGGATGGCTTCGGCCACGCGCCAGTCGGCAGCATCAGCGGGGGCAGCGTTTACGGCCGTTTGTAGCGACGTCCAGTATACAAGCCCGAGGCTCAACAGGAAAAAGGCGAAGACCAGGAAGATGAACGGCCGTTGCTCACCCTTTTTTTTACGACTGTCCAACTGGGGAACAAATGATGGCAGCATTTTTGCCGTGTGCCGTTATTCCGGGTCCTTGTAGTGGCTCAACCCCGCCAACAGCAGCCGAATCCCGGCGCTGATGCGCTCCAAAGAAAATCCGCGCGCTTCCCGCTGATAGTAAAACAGATCCGCCTTAAGCGGCGATAACAAGGCATCGGCCAGGTAGTCGATATCCAGACTATTGGCCAATTCGCCGCTGGCGACGGCCGCTTTCAGCAGGCCACTTACCGTCATGTACTGCCAGAAGTGGGGCAATTCCAACCCATCCGGTTCCATATCTTGCAGCAAACCGGCTCGCTGTACTTCACACAGCAGGGGCGCGTGGGCATCGGTAAAGTAAACCAGGGCATCCAAAAAATGATCGAGCTGGGCCATCTTGGGCATGTTTTGCCGGGACATTTGCTGCATCCGCGCCAGCATGCCGTTCTGGAAATCGATCATTTGGCTGTCCATCAACGCCAGGCACAGCTCCGCCTTGTTGGTGAAGCGGCGATAAAGGGTTCCCTTACCCACATCCGCCGCCTGGGCGATGTCGGCCATGTTGACGTTGGCCACGCCATGCTCGGCAAACAGTTTTTCGGCCGTTTGCAGGATGCGCGCCCGGTTGGCCGCCGCATCACGCCGTTCCTGGCGGCAGAGGCCACCCTCTTCTGCTAAACCTATGGGGATTATGCTTTCTTGCAACTCACTCATTTTATTTTCTCAGAATAAGCCAAAATTTGTCTGCTTCGCCATGTGGCAGCCACATGGCACAAGTAAAAAGCATTTTTTTGACTTTGTAAATATGGTACACGTTTTTCAGGCCAAGATGAGAATTTTTAACTTAAATTCCACGCGCCCTTGACAAGTGGACTACAGTCCGATAATATCCTACCAGAAATGCGGACTAGAGTCCACTTTTTAGAGTTATTTAATCCAACCAATCAACAACTTAAAAGTAAGGAGATTATACAACAATGTCTTGGCAAATTGATTCTTCACATTCGCACATCAATTTTACGGCCCGTCACATGATGATTTCTAAAGTTCGTGGCAGCTTTGAAACATTCAGCGGCACGGTTAACTTCGATGAAAAAAATCCGGTAAACAGCACCGTTGACATCGCCGTGGAGTTAGCAAGCATCAACACGCGAGATGGGCAGCGGGATGGTCACTTGAAGTCCCCTGATTTCTTCGATGTAGAAACCCACCCGACGATGCGTTTTGTCAGCACCCGGGTGGAGCAGATTGATGAAAACAACGGCCGTCTCATCGGCAATCTCACCATCAAAGGCGTGACCCATGAAGTTGCGCTAGACGTGGAATATGCGGGCATGGCCAAAAGCCCCTGGGGCACGCAAAGCGCTGGCTTTTCCGCCACCGGCACCCTCAACCGCAAAGATTGGGGGCTCAACTGGAACCAGGCGCTGGAAACCGGCGGTGTGCTGGTTGGCGAAAAAATCAACCTCGAAATTGAGCTGGAGCTGGTGAAGGTAACCGAAAGCCAGGCCGCATAAGAAGACGAGTAAAAAGTGATAAGTGAAAAGTGAAAGAGGTGAAACTTGCTCACTTTTCACTTTTTGCTTTTCACCGATTCCCTTCCCTATTCCAGGCACAGCAAGTAAGATACCCTAATGGAAGCAATACACCCGCAAACCCAAATCGGCCTCGTCTCACTGACGGTGAGTAATTTGCGCCGTTCTCTTTCTTTTTACACCCACAACATTGGGCTGAAGCTGCTCAACCAGGCAGAGCAGTCCGCAGTTTTGGGCACAGCAGAACGGCCGTTGCTGCATCTGGTAGAACAGCCCGGCGCAAAGCATTTCCCCAATACCACTGGCCTATACCACTTTGCCCTGCTGCTGCCCAGTCGGGTAGAGCTGGCTAAATCGCTCAAGCACATGGTCCAGACCGAAACACCTCTGGGTGGCTTCTCTGACCACAGCGTCAGCGAAGCAATTTACCTGGCGGACCCTGACGGGAACGGCATTGAAATTTATCGGGACCGGAAGCGCAGCGAGTGGCCAATGCAGAACGGCCGTCTGCAAATGAACTCCCTTCCCCTCGATTTGCAAGGGTTGCTGGGTGAACTGAACGGCCGTACCGCCACCTGGGACGGCCTGCCCGCTGGCACCCAAATGGGCCACA
>CAUJGI010000646.1 GCA_963169155.1 Chloroflexota bacterium | reverse complement strand
GATTGGGGCCAAAAATGCGGAGCGCAGCGTGGCGGCGCAGCAGGCAATCCAGGAAGCGCAAATTCCCTGGGGGCGTTACGGCACCATCGAGGAGTTTGGTCGGGCGGGCGCGTTTTTGTTGTCCGACGCGGCCAGCTACATCACGGGCGAGACGCTGATTGTGGATGGCGGGGCGATGAAGACGGTGTGGTAATGGTCAATGGTTAATTTTCAATGGTCAATGGTTAACGGAGGAGACTGCATGAGCGCAGGCTCAACCCCATGAATGTGAGGGACACTGATAAACGCAGATTTTCACAGATTGTGCCCAGATTTAATCCGCGTTCATCCGCGTTAATCCGCGGCCTATTTTCGAAGGAGATGGTGTGGTGAGTGAGATTGAGGTGAGGCAGGATGGGGCGGTGTTGACGGTGGCATTGAACCGGCCGGAGGTGCACAATGCGCTGACACCGGGGATGATTGCGGAGCTGACGGCCGTTTTCCAAACAATCCCTGAAAATGATGAAATTCGCGTAGTGGTACTGACGGGCAGCGGCCGTTCCTTCTGTGCCGGGGCCGATTTGAGCTTCATGCGCGCCGCCGCCGATTACACTTTTGCCGAAAATGTGCAGGACGGCGAAGCAATTTTTGACCTGATGCTGATGGTGGAGAAATGCCCTCGCCCGGTCATTGGCCGCATCAACGGGGCGGCGATTGGCGGCGGCGTGGGGCTGGTGAGCTGCTGCGACATCGTGGTGGCGGTGGATCGGGCGCAGTTTGGTTTTAGCGAAACACGCCTGGGCATTGTGCCCGCCGTCATTTCGCCGTTTGTGCTGGGCAAAATTGGCCCCAACGAGGCGCGCCAGCTGTTCCTGACCGGTGAGCGGTTTGGCGCGACCAAGGCGCAGCAGATCGGGCTGGTGAATCACGTGGTGGCGGATGAGGGGTTGGATACGGCCGTTGCCGAACGCATCCACCAACTGCTGCAAGCCGCCCCCGGCGCGCAAGCCGCCGCCAAAGCGCTGATTCGCCAGGTGGCCTACCAACCCAAAACCGCCATGCGCGGCTACACCTCGGAACTGATTGCCAAACTGCGCGACAGCGACGAGGGCCGCGAAGGCATGAGCTCATTTTTAGAAAAGCGCAAACCCTGGTGGCAGGCAGAATAGATTTACCGCAGAGCACGCGGATGGCGCGGAGATTAAAGATAAAATCTGCGCTAATCCGCGAAATCTGCGGATTTCCCCAAAAGTGATTTATGACAGAAACGGCCGTCATGCAAAACTCCCCCCATCCCTTCACCAAAACGATCCTTATTGAGCATTTACACGCGCTGGGGGTGCAGCCGGGCATGGTGCTGCTGGTCCACTCCAGCCTGAGCCAGATTGGCTACGTGCCGGGCGGGCCGGTAAGCGTCATCCAGGCGCTGCAAGAGGTGCTCACCCCGGCGGGCACCCTGGTGATGCCGACCCATTCCGGCGACTACTCAGACCCGGCGCCGTGGCAGTACCCACCCGCGCCAGAAGCGTGGCACCAGATCATTCGCGAGGCGCTGCCCGCCTTCGACCCGCAGCTGACGCCAACGCGGAGCATGGGCGTTATTCCCGAGCTGTTCCGCACCTGGCCCGGCGTGTTTCGCAGCAGCCATCCGCAGGTTTCGTTTGCCGCCTGGGGCCGTTATGCAGTGGCCATCACGGCCGATCACCAGCTGTCGTTTGGCCTGGGGGATGGGTCGCCGCTGGCCCGCCTTTACGACCTGGGCGGCTACGTGCTGCTGTTGGGGGTGGGTTACGGCAACAACACCTCATTCCACCTGGCCGAGTTTCGAGCGCAGGTGCGGCCTACGGTGCCGCAGGGCGCGCCGATTTGGCTGAACGGCCGTCGCGTCTGGCAGCTGTTTGAAGATATCGACGAAGACGACAGCCCGTTTCCGGACATTGGGGCCGCGTTTGAGCAGGACCATCCGGTGCAGCTTGGTAAAATTGGCCTGGCGGATTGTCGTTTGTTTTATCAGAAAACGGCCGTTGACTTTGCCACTGCCTGGCTGGTTGAAGAAAAGCAGCGCCGCCCGGAAAATTAGCAAGGTTTTTTTGCCACAGAGCATACCGAGATTTGTGAGATCGGGCGTTTATCCTCTTACCTCTCTGTGCCCTCTGTGGCTTATTTAGGGAAAAAGTATGTTTCGCAAAGTGTTGATTGCCAATCGAGGAGAAATTGCGCGGCGGCTGATTCTGGCCTGCCACGAACTGGGCATTACGGCCGTAACCATCTACTCCGACGCCGATGCCGACGCCCCCTGGGTGCGGCTGGCCGACGAGCGGTACAACCTGCCCGGCGTCAGCGCCACGGACACCTACCTCAACCAAAGCGCTATTTTGGACATTGCCCAGGCCTGCGGCGCGGAAGCGATCCATCCTGGCTATGGCTTTTTGAGCGAAAATCCCACCTTTGCCACGGCCTGCGCGGCGCGCGGCGTTGTCTTTATCGGTCCCAGCCCGGAGGCGATGGCGTTAATGGGCAGCAAAGCCAAATCGCGCGAGATTGCCGAGCAGGCGGGCGTGCCCATCGTGCCCGGCGTGGATGGGGCGGGGCTGAGTGCGGCGGAGTTGCAAACGGCCGTATCCCACATCGACTATCCCATCCTCATCAAAGCCAGCGCGGGTGGCGGCGGCAAAGGGATGCGCGTCGTCTGGTCCGCCGACGAATTTGCCGATGCAGTGCAGGCGGCGCGCGGCGAGGCCCAAAACTCGTTCGGCGACGATCACGTCCTGGTCGAGAAATATTTTACGGAGATTCACCACGTGGAAATCCAGGTGCTGGGCGACCAGCTCGGCCACGTGCTGCACCTGTTCGAGCGCGAATGCAGCATCCAGCGCCGCCACCAAAAAATCATCGAGGAAACGCCCGCTCCGGTGATCCAGGACGACGAATTACGGCAGCGCATGGCGGCAGCGGCCGTTTCTCTGGCCCAGGCAGTGGGCTACAGCAGCGCGGGCACGGTGGAATTTATCGTCGATGAAAAAGGTGGCTTTTACTTTTTGGAGATGAACACCCGGCTCCAGGTGGAGCATCCCATCACAGAGCTGGTCACGGGTATCGACCTGGCCATCTGGCAAATTCGCGTTGCTGCGGGTGAACCGCTGGACTTCACCCAGGACGATCTGCGCCAGCGCGGCCACGCCATCGAGTGCCGCGTCTACGCCGAGGACCCGGCGCACAACTTTTTACCGTCGATTGGCCAGATTGTGATGTACGAACGGCCGTCCGGTCCCGGCATTCGCGTGGATGATGGCATTGAATCGGGTACGGCCGTTTCGCCCTACTACGATCCGATGCTGGCCAAGGTCATCACCTGGGGCCACAGCCGCGAGGAAGCCATTGGCAAGATGATCCGCGCCTTGCAGCAAACCGTGGTGCTGGGCGTGACGACCAACATTCCCTACCTGCTGGCCATCCTGCACGAGCCAACTTTCTGCCAGGGCCACACCAGCACCAATTATCTGCAAGAACATCTACCCAACTGGCAGCCGGACCCGCTGGATGAGGCTGGCTGGCTGGGTGCGGCAGTTTTTGAATTGCTGCAAGGTGGGGGGAAGAAGGTGGGAACGGCCGTCGCCACTACTGTTGCCTATGATCCGTGGGGGGAAACGGCCGTCTGGCGCAACGTCCGTCGCTAGGAGATTGGGCCAATCTGGTTAAGTGGCTGAGTTATTGACTTGCCCGCGCCCCCGGCATGACGTTCCACCGATCCCGATTCACCGTTCCACACTGGATAACAAAATGCTCCCAACGGGTGACCGGTAGTGCTTTGAGCATCTCCGTCACGGTGATCAGATCGCCTGCCAGAAACGCATCGACAAAAGCGGCAATTTCCGAGTAACGAGCAGCGGCTTCACGCAGCTGCCCGGTTAGCAGTTGATTTGTTTCTTTGGCACTGCCGGATGCTGGGAGATGAATCGACATTGGTTCAGCATCCGCCGCGATTAACAGGCGATTCACCACATCGCCCACAATCGAGATTCCCGAGTGAGCGACGTAAGCTGTTGGTGCCGGGATCGGGTCGATAAGCGGGGCCTGGCCGACGGCCTCATCCAGCCACTGTTCAAGTTGGAGCGCAGCAAGCTCGCGTTCGGCTTCCGCGGCATCATCGCTGGTATGGGCCAGATTGCACACCCCGTTATCGCACCAAAAGCCACCGCGGATAGATTCCTCGTCTGCTTCAGCAGGTTGTGTCTTGCCTTTAACATTGAGCAGCGTCGGAATGGCATTATTACCACGCCAGATTGTTACCAGGGATGGTCCCATCAGCAGCAGTTTGACCATGAGATGGCCGTATTGCAGCCTGTCAGCCGGGACGCTGTCATACTTGTGGAACGCTTCGGCGGGGTT
>CAUJGI010000645.1 GCA_963169155.1 Chloroflexota bacterium | reverse complement strand
CGCCAGCTGCAAAACGGCGACGAAATCAGAATCGGCCGTATCCTGCTGCGCTTCCAACTCCGCCCCCCGGCAGCAGAAGATGCCCAAGATGACAGCCAGGTCGAGTCGGACACAGCAACGGACAGCGACAGTGACGAACCGTAACCACCTTTAAATCAGCAAACACGTGTCATTCCCGCCTTCGTGGGAATGACATCGTAAGCCTCTTCGATTCACGAATTTCTCTATTATTCCAACAAATGACCTCTTGCTGAAAACCTGCTATGCTTCGGTGTTGGAGTGTTTATGATTGAGTTACTACAAGCCAATCCGCTGCTTTTGCTGTTTATTGTGGTGGCAGTTGGCTATCTTTTGGGCCAGATTCGCATCGGCGGCAACAGCATGGGGGTTGCGGCCGTTTTATTCGTCGGCCTGGCGTTTGGGGCATTGGACCCAGGGCTGCAAATGCCGCAGATCATTCTCGATTTGGGGCTGGTGCTGTTTGTCTACACCATTGGCCTGGCCAACGGCCCCGGCTTCTTCAGCAAGTTCCGCCGCGAAGGGCTGCGCGAGGTGCTGTTCATTGTGGGCATCATGATGCTGCCCGCGCTGCTGCTGCTGGGTCTCCATCTGGCGCTCGGTTTGAGCCCGGCGACGACCGTAGGCATCTTTACCGGCATGTCCAACAACACGCCCGCCCTGGCCAGCGTGCTGGATTTGATTGGGCCAGGCAATGATACGGCCGTTTCCGACGCCGTCGTTGGTTTTTCGGTGCTGTATCCGTTGGGGGTGCTGGGGCGGATGCTAGTTTTGGCGCTGGTGCTGCGCCTCTGGCCAATTGATTTTGCCGCCGAAGCGCACCGACTGCGCCACCAATACCCCATCGCCCGCGATTTGCAGTACCGGACGATTGACATAACAAAGCAAGAGGTGATGGCACGGCCGTTGCGCCAGTTACGCCGTGAATATGCGTGGGATGTGTTATTCGGCCGTTTGTATCGCGGCAATGAAATCAGCCTCATCAGTAACGACACACAGTTCCAGCCAGGCGACAAAATTGTGGTGGCGGGCACGCCCGAGGCGATGGATGAATTGGAAACGGCCGTGGGTCAGCACGCCGCCGAAGTTTTGCAGCACGATCATGCCGTCTACACCAGCCGTCGCCTCTTTGTTTCCAACCCGGACATTGCCGGTAAGCCGCCGTCGGCGCTGAACCTGCGCGAAGATCACGGAGCCATCGTCTCCCACGTGCGGCGCGGCGATGTGGAGCTGCTGGCCCGGGGCGACACCGTCCTGGAGTGGGGCGACCGTATTCGCGTCCTGGCTCCCCGCGAAGAAATTCCTCACCTGGTCGAGCTGTTTGGCGACTCGTATGCCCAGCTCAGCCACGTCAACCTGATGACGGTGGGCCTGGGCATTGCCGTCGGCTGGCTCATCGGCCTGATTCCGATTACCTTGCCGGGTGGCATTACGTTTCGGCTGGGATTGGCGGGCGGACCGCTGCTGGTGGCTCTGGTGCTGGGGGCTCTGCGCCGCACCGGCCCCATTTTGTGGAAGATGCCCTACAGCGCCAACCTGACCCTGCGCCAGTTTGGCCTGATTTTGCTGCTAGCGGCCGTTGGCGTACGTTCCGGCAGCGCCTTTTTGCAGGCGTTCACCAGCGGTGAGGGCTGGCTAATCTTTGGGCTGGGCTTGGGGCTGATTGTGATCACAACGCTGCTGGCGCTCTGGCTGGGCTACAAGCTGCTGGGCATTCCGTTTAGCCTGCTGCTGGGGATGATCTCGCCGCAGCCAGCCGTGCTGGAATACGCCGAAGACCAGGCGCAAAACCCGCTGCCAGGCATTGGCTACACCCTCATGTTTCCCTTCGCCATCATCATCAACGTCATTTTGGCCCAGGTGCTGCTGATTGTGCTGCAAACGATGCTGGCACCGTAATCGAAATGATTTTTCTTAAGAAGTAAAATTTAGCCAGCATTTGCGGTGAACAATTTTTCCACCTTAAACGTCTGTGTTTTATTCCGGGCCTGCCATAAATCGTATTGCACCTGCTGGTTCAGCCAGCTTTCCGGCGTGGTATCGAAGGCGAGGGAAAGCCGGATTGCCATTTCGGGACTGATACCGGAACGGCCGTTTAAAACCGCAGACAACGTTTTGCGACTAACCCCCAGCGCTTCCGCTGCTCGCGTCACGCTAATCCCCAGCGGTTCCAAACAAAGCTCTTTTAAGATTTCCCCCGGATGGGGCGGGTTATACATTTGCATCATTTCAATCCCCTCAGTGATAATCCTCATAATTGACGCCAGTAGCGTCCTGCCCATCAAACTCGAACGTCAAGCGCCAGTTGCCGCTAATGCGAACTGACCAGGTACTTTGTCGGTCACCTTTCAATTCGTGCAAGAAAAGTCCGGGCAAATTCATATCCTTGGGGTGCGTGGCTGCGTGCAAGCGACCCAGAATGAGACGGAGTTTGGCAGCATGCGCAGAGTCAATGCCCGCTTTTGATCCTGTAAGAAAGAACTTTTCTAGCCCTTTATGCTTGAAATTTTTGATCACAACTCAATTGTAACCCGTTACGTTACGGGTTACAAGCAGCTGGTGGCTTAGGGGGTTGCTCAGCGACGTGCCCACAACCAGTCGGTGAGGTACTGCACACCCAGGCGCAGGTAGCGGCGGTAAGTGCTAAAGGGCAAATCGAGCAGTTCGGCCGCCTGCTCCTGGGTGGCGGCGGGCTGGATGTAGGTGTGGTGCAGCGCGCGCTGCCACCGATTTTGTTTGGGGTGCGCCATCATTTGCTGCAGCCCTTCCTGTACCAGCTGGCGCAGCTGCCCCACGGGCGGCACGTCTACGGCCGTTTTGTCTACCAGGCGGCTGCGGCACAGCGGATTATTTTGCAGCGCCAGGTCGTCCGTGAAATGGCGCAATGCCTCCTGCACCGCGGCGGCAAAAGCCACCTCATCCAGGGTGTCGTCGGGCTGGGCGGCCAGCTGAGCGGCTGGCTCAGGCAGCTCAACTTTAATCCCCAGCTCGTGCTCGGCCATGCGCGCCAGCCAGACCAGCGGCGGCACCACCCGCCAATCATGCCCATACATGCCGAAAGAACGGCCGTCCACCACAAAATCCGCTTGGGGCAAACGCGTTTGCTCGGCAAAACCAAAAACGGCCACCCAAAAGTCAGGCTCGGCGCAAGGAATAAAGGTAAAAGCCAGGTTGGGCCGAGTTAAATAATGCTGCACCATGTTCAAAAAAATACGGCTCTGCACCGGCGAAAGACCCTGGTAACTTTCGGCCGCCATCCAGAAGCGGAACAGCGTGGCGGCGTCGCCCACCCGCAGCGGTGCGTCGTTGGCCAAAAAGTTCAGAGCTGCCGCCACCGCCGGATCGCGATTGGCATCTTCAACTGTACACTTTTCCAGGGACACTTGCAGCAGCAGCCCCTGCGCCGTGCCACCCGGCTGACGGAAGATAACCCAGCCCTCCGGTTGGCGTGCCAGCCAGTGTGTGGCGAGGGTTACGGCCGTTTCCCCCTCATGCTGCCGAATCATTCCCAAAAGTTTGGCGCGATCACTTTCCAGATAGCCGTCGGTAAACACCGTGCCGGTGGCCTGCCAGTCAAAATAAGCCTTGATGACGGGGTTGTCCCGGTGCAAGAAGATGTAGTCAGACAAAATATGGCGCTGTTGCTGCTCGCTGCTTTCATGGAAGCGCTGAATGTAAAAGTTCCGGGCACGGTTGTGCAGCTCCGCCTGCCAGAGCGGATCGCGCCAGTGCAAATCCACCGCCAGCGACTCACGCGCCAGGTCGTGCGGATACAAACCACGTCGCTCCGCTTCCATAAATGAGAGACTGCGCAGCCAGGCAAAAATGGCGTGTGGCTCTTTGACGTCCAGCAGTGCGCCCAGCAGCGGTTCGTTCAGCAAGCGCACCTGCGAACATGCTTCCAGCGCTGCGCGATGCAGCGGGCTGGGCACTTCCTGCATAAACTGCTCCAGAAGCGATTTGATGATGTCCGGCGCATTTTCCGGGTGAAATTCGATGTCCGGGTGCTGGGCAAACATGTCGGCAATCAACGACAGGGCCAGAGGATGGCCGTGGGTGAAGGCCAAAATGCGCTCGTGCTGCCGCGCCGGGATGGTCCGGCGCATCAAAAAGGCCCGGCTCTCCTCCTGGCTCAGGTTTTTCAGGGGCACCAGGCGCATCAACTGCTGCCAGCCGGGGTCGGTGCGCCAGCGCAGCGAGGGTGGATTGCGCCCCGCCATGATGACCAACACATGACCGGGCAGCTGCGGCAAAAATGTTTCCTGCAGCCAGCTGTCCAGGGGAAAAAGCAGCTCAGCGGTATC